>DAOWNJ010000053.1 GCA_030642645.1 Dehalococcoidia bacterium
ATCACTGCGAGAGAAACTACTTTCAGAGAATGGTTTATCAGCTTTGAACAGGAGCGGCGGGAAGAACAGAATAAACCTGAAGACGAGCGTGACCCCGACTGGATTCGGTATCAGGAAAAGACGCTCCAAGCGGTTGACAGTAAAGACTCCATCGAGTTTCGTCACAAGATGTTAATGACCTCCTTCTTATTATACTATCCTGAGCTTGAACCCCTTGACGAACAGCGCACCTTTACAGAAGAGCAACGCATCACAATTTTCAGGAAATATAACGGCATCTGCCAAGGTTGTGGGAAGGAGATTAAGTGGGGCGAGTTTCACGCTGATCATGCAGTCCCATTCAATAAGGGGGGTAAAACAACCGTAGCTAACGGTCAGCTTTTGTGTGCAGCTTGCAACCTGGCAAAGGGTGCAAAGTGAGGATAAGTCAGGAGGAAATTTGTGCTATGTTAGATAGAGCAAGTAGAAGTTGCGATTTTGATTTTTCAGACGAGGCCATACATGAACTTGCTGCGTCTATCCTTTTAAGCAAAGAGGACGCTGAGATTTTGCTTACGCAGGGCAAATACTCCTATAAGGTCAAAGGCGGAGAGGATGGGTATCTTTGTTATCGAAAAGGCAACCGTGAATGGGTTTTGGTAGCCAATTGGTGTTTCTATGGTCTCTATATCGTTGTTCGATATAGAAAGCCAATGTGGCTGAGGCCGATGTATAGGAGCTTATTTAACCAAATGAATTTTACCTCGGTTACCTTCTGCGATAGCAGTATCGAATTGGTTGGAACAGATGGAGAAATCCTGAGAAGCAGGAGGTTCCGTCTCAGCCCTCCTTTTGCTCTTGAAGGAGTTATGACTGACAAGTTTGGCTATTCCCAGCAGAAGGTGGAAGACCTTAAGCTAAAATTGGGCATTTAGATGAAATTACCATGAAAAACACCGCCGTCGCCAAGGTATTTCAGGACATCGCTGACCTCCTTGAGCTCAAGGGGGAGAACCAGTTCAAGATACGCGCCTATCAGAAGGCAGCACGCGCCATTGAGCACCTCCCCAAGGAGATAGAGATCATACTTGAGGAGGGGGTTGACCTGAAAAGTATCCCCGGCGTTGGGGAGGCCATCGCCAGGAAGACAGCGGAGCTTGTAAATACAGGCAAGCTGGGCTACTACGAGGAGCTCCGCTCCGAGTTCCCCGATGGGATAAGCACCCTTCTCGATGTCCCCGGTATCGGCCCGAAGACTGCGCTGTCGCTATCTCAGGAGCTCGGAGTAAAATCGATAGATGAGCTGGAGCAGGCCATCAATGAGGGGAGGGTGGCTCGCTTATTTCGCATGGGGGAGAAGACCGCAGATAACCTCCTTCACCAGATCCAGGCTTTGAGGAGAAAGGACCAGCGCATCCCCATTGGAGAGGCACTCCCCATCGTTGAAGACATAATGTCTGCCCTGAAGCCCTGCCCCGGGCTTCATAACCTCACCGCTGCGGGCAGCCTTCGCCGCTTCAGGGAGACTGTCGGGGACATCGATATAATGGGAACTGCCGATGATGGGGAGGGGGTTATTCAAACATTTATCCAGCTCCCCCAGGTAAAGGAGGTCCCGCTTAAAGGGACGACGAAGGCGAGCGTGATCGTCTCCGGAGGGCTTCAGGTTGACCTCCGAATGGTGGAGCACGATTGCTTCGGCTCAACACTACAGTATTTCACCGGCTCCAAGCAGCATAACATCAACCTGAGGGAGAGAGGACATCGTCAGGGGCTAAAGCTTAGCGAATATGGGATCACTATCCTGGATAGCGGGATTATAGAGAAGATGCCCACCGAAGAGGCATTTTATGAAAGGCTGGGGCTACAGTTCATCCCACCTGAGCTGAGGGAGGGGCAGTATGAGATAGAGGGCGCCGAGATGGGGGCTATCCCCAGGCTAATCGAGACAGCAGATATAAGGGGGGACCTCCATGTCCACACCGATTGGAGCGATGGGCATAACTCCATTGAGGATATGGCCCTTGCCGCTAAGGCCCTCGGCTATAGGTATATCGCCATCACCGATCATTCGGGGGGGAGGGGCATCGCCCATGGGCTGGATGAGGAGAAGGTAAGGGCGCAGATAGCAGAGATAGGGAGGATTAACCGTAGCCTGGATAACCCCCATATCTTCACCGGGATAGAGGTAGATATTCGAGCAGATGGAAGCCTTGACCTCCCCGATGAGATATTGAGTGAGCTTGACATCGTCATCGCTGCAGTCCACTCCGCTATGGGCCAGGATGAGGCTCGGATGACCCAGAGGGTCATCCGAGCCTTGAGGAATCCAAATGTAGATGTCTTGGCACACCCAACATGCCGCCTCCTGGGGAGAGGGAGCCGATTAATCTTGATATGGAGCAAATCTTCCGAGCTGCATTGGAGACAAATACCGTCCTTGAGATAAATGCCATGCCATCAAGGCTCGACCTCAAGGATATTCATGCCTTCGGGGCGAGAGAAATGGGGATAAACCTTATCATCAGCACCGATGCCCACAGCACAGAGCATCTGGATTACATGCGCTTTGGGGTTGGGGTGGCGAGGAGGGGCTGGTGCGAGGCGAGGCATATATTGAACACCAGGCCGCTTAGTGAGGTGAAGGCATTTCTCAAACATAAGCATTAGGAGCCATGATGCCAAAGGTCGAGAGACAGCCTCAAGTGCCCTGCCAGTTTAATCCCGCCGGCGACAGAGAGGCAATCGAGCACCTCAAGAACTCCATCGCTCAAGGGAAGCACTGGTATATTGCCCTCCTTGAGGCTATCAGGCTTTGGGCTTCTCCTGAGGAGAACTATAACGGGCGTAACTATCGCTATCTCATCTCCGGCGAGGCATTTGACTGGCTTCTCCTTGGCGAGCGCCTCTTAAAGGAGGTTGATAGCCTCCTTCCTGAGGAGGAAAGGGATGACCTGCTCTTCTTCGGGAAGCCACCCATTGAGCTAACAAGTGATGAGTTCCGCGACCTCATCGGCAGCGCAAAGCACCATACCCATCTCAATTACCTGTACGGGGTTTCAGTTGAGGAGGCCCTTATCCTCGCTGTGGAGGAGGAGGTGAGAAAGGAGCGCCGAGCCTTTGGCTACCTGGGTGAAGAGTATATTATTGATGAGGTCTACAAGCGCATCTATGGGGAGGGTCAGGAGAAATTACTCAGGAAATTCAGGGGAGAAAAAGGCTATCCCCAGCGCAAATCTACCACAATCTCTGAACTGAAAGAATTCACCTACTGGCTATTCAGGTATCGCCTGGAGAAGTGCGACAAGGCCAGGGTTGCCAGCGATACCAGGAAGGCGCTGGATGAATTCAGGCGTCAACAGGCATTGAAGGAGCGTCGAGGGATGGAGATTTAGCCAAGCTCGGCAAGCCTTTGCCTCAGCCTTTCCACTTTGTCTTTACGAGCGATGAGCTTCTCCCTTTCCCTTTCCACGATGTTTGCCGGTGCCCTGGAGAGGAAATTATCATCCCTAAGCTTACCCTCAAGGCGGGCGATTTCACCCTCGCCCCCTCTCATCTCCTTCTCAAGGCGTTTCCTCTCCGCTCCGGGGTCAAATAGCCCCCCTCTGGGGAGTATCACCTCAACCCCTCTGTAGACCATAAATGCCCCTACCTCCTCTGCCGCTATCTCGTGCCCTTCCCAGTTGTCTAAAATAGTCAGGGGGCGCACCCGTGCTAGGGTCTCGATAGCCTGATGCTCGAGCTCGAAGCAAGGCCTCATCTCACCAGCGCTGACTATCGCCTCAATCCACTTCGCCGGCTCAACCCGGTGCTCCGCTCGGGCATTCCTGATGGCGCGGACGATCTCTATGACCGATTCCATCTCCTCCTCAGCCTGGGGGTCAAAGAGTCTTTCATCTAGAGTGGGATAAGGGGCAATCGTGATAGAATCTGGCCTTCCCTCATCGGGCAGGTGTGAGGCCAGGTTTTGCCATATCTCCTCGGTTACAAAGGGCATAAAGGGGTGGAGAAGGCGAAGGGAGGTCTCCAGGACATGGACGAGAATGGGGAGTGGGGAGGGGGGGGGAAAACGAAGACGGATCTTTGCTATCTCGATATACCAATCGCAGAACTCCCCCCAGAGGAAATCGTGTATCTGCCTCTCGGCCTCTCCAAACTGGAAGTCCTCAAGGAGCTTATCAACATTTGCCACCAGATGGTTCAGTCGGCTCAATATCCAGCGGTCCTCAGAGGGAAGGGGCTCCCCAATGGCGGGGACAGGCTCACCCCCTTCCTCGATGCTTGTTATTACGAACCTGGCAGCATTCCATAGCTTGTTGGCGAAATTACGGCCTGCTTCAAGCTTGGGTGCCCCCAGCTTTACATCGTTACCGGGGGCGGTGCCTGTGGATATAGCAAATCTCAGGGCGTCGGTCCCATAGCTCTCTATGGCCTCGATAGGACTAATTGCGTTTCCCTTGACCTTGCTCATCTTCTCGCCCTTCTCATCCCTCAAAAGCCCGTGGAGATATACAGTATGGAAGGGGACCTCCCCTGTATTCTCAAGACCCATCATCACCATCCTGGCCACCCAGAAAAACAGGATGTCATATCCTGTTTCCATAACCGTCGTTGGATAGAAATACTTAAGGTCATCGGTCTTTTCGGGCCAGCCGAGGGTGGAGTGGGGCCAAAGGGCTGAGCTGAACCATGTATCAAGGACATCGGGGTCCTGATGTATATTTGAAGAGCGGCAGTGGGAGCAGAATCCTGGCTCCTCAATAGACACGCTCACCCCTCCGCAGTCATCGCAGTACCAGACAGGTATCCTGTGTCCCCACCAGAGCTGACGGCTGATGCACCAGTCACGGATATTCTCCAGCCAGTTAAGATAGACCCTGGTGAAACGCTCAGGGATGATGGTTATCCGACCCCGAACAACTGCATCTATAGCCCTTGCCGCAAGGGGGGCTATCCTGACAAACCATTGTTTGCTTGCTATAGGCTCGATGATAGCCCCGCACCGGCAGCAATGGCCTACAGAGTGTGGGTATGGCTCAACCTTCACTAAAAATTTATGCTCATCCAGGTCTTTTAATATCTTCTCGCGGCATTCGAAGCGGTCGAGCCCCCTATACTTTGGGCCGGCATTCTCGTTCATCGTCCCATCCGGGTTGAGTATATTTACCAGGGGGAGGCTATGGCGCTGGCCTACCTCGAAATCAATAGGGTCATGGGCCGGGGTTATCTTCAGAGCCCCGGTCCCAAAGGAGGGGTCAACCGCGCTATCGGCAATGATGGGTATCTCACGCCCCAGCTCTGGAAGGACCACCCTTCTTCCCACCAACCCGTTGAATCTGGGGTCATCGGGATTTACCGCCACCGCTGTGTCACCGAGGATGGTCTCGGGCCTGGTAGTTGCAATAGTGATAACCCCCTTTTCGTTCTCTTCGGCGAGGGGGTAGCGGACATAATACAGGTAGCTGGGCACCTCTTCATGCTCAACCTCAAGTTCAGAGAGGGCGGTTGCGCATCTAGGGCACCAGTTGATGATGCGCTCCCCTCGATAGATAAGACCTTTTTCATAGAGATTGACGAAGGTGGTGCGCACCGCCAGTGATGGCCCCTCATCCAGGGTGAATCGCTCCCTTGTCCAGTCACATGAGGCTCCCAGCCTCTTATGCTGCTCGGCGATAGCGCCCCCGTATTTTCCCATCCACTGCCACATCCGCTCCAGGAACCCATCTCTCCCCAATTCATGGCGGGTCAGGCCTTCCTGGGCGATGAGCTGCTCCACCATTACCTGGGCGGCGATTCCGGCATGGTCGATACCGGGGAGCCATAGGGTTGGCTCCCCCCTCATCCGATGCCACCTGACCATGATATCCTCTAGTGTAGTGGTGAGGGCGTGGCCCAAATGAAGCTCACCGGTTACATTCGGGGGGGGCATGATGATGACGAAAGGCTTCTTTTCGGGGTCAATCTTCGGGGTAAAATAGCCCCTCTCCATCCAGAACTGGTATATCCTCTGCTCGACCTCTTTTGGGTTGTAGGCTTTGGGCATCTGAGATAGGTTTTGTGACGCCATCAGTCCTTATTACTTTGCCATTCTTCCTGCGATGGGAGTCTCTTTAAAAAACACTGCCGCTATTTTTCTGGGGCCTCTTTGCGCCGGCGAAACCTCCTCGCTATCACCAATGCAGCGACAATCCCACCAATTACCATGGGGAGCATCATGGCGAGAGCAGGAGGCTGAGCCCTGGCCTCCTTTACCGTCAGGGGGATAAATCTCACCTCGTCCTCGCTTACTAGGAGGAAGCCCACTGGCTCGGTGCCACCACCGCCGCCGGCGCCACTTCCGCCCGCTCCCTCTTTGTCCTTCCCCTCACCGGCGCCAAGGCCATAGCCTACCTTGGCAATAGGGATGAGGGTCTTGCCGAAGACGGTCAACGGCTCTCCATAGACCATTTTAATATCGGCAGCGGTCTTGAAGCCTTCCATCAACGATTTCACAGTCTCTTCCACGGACATAACTTAATCTCCTAGATTTTTGGCAGCAACTCAACAACCCTGTCCAGTATCTTGTGGGCGACATCTATCTTCAGCATAAGGGAGAGGGACTCGACCTCGCCCGAACGGCCAATTATTACAACCTTGTTTGTATCCGCTCCGAATCCGCTATCAAGGGCGGTGATGTCATTGGCACAGACGAGGTCGAGCCCCTTTTTCTCAAGCTCCTCCTTGCCATGCTCCATGAATTTCTCCGCCGTTTCAGCGGCAAACCCAACCTTTATAATATCCCCCTTCACCTCGCTGAGGATGTCAG
>DAOWNJ010000156.1 GCA_030642645.1 Dehalococcoidia bacterium
ATAGAAGGCAACTATGCATCTTCGAATACATCTACTTCGCCAGACCAGACAGTGTGATAAATGGTAGGCTCCTCTACCCGGCGAGAACAGCCATGGGGGAGGGGCTGGCGAGGGAACACCCTGTTGATGCTGATCTTGTAATAGGGGTCCCAGACTCGGCAACGGCGGCGGGGCTCGGCTATTCCCAGGCCTCCGGGATACCCTTCAGGGAGGGACTACTTAAGAACCGATATGTTGGGAGAACCTTCATTGAGCCCGATCAGAGGATCAGGGAGCTGGGGGTAGCGCTGAAGTTCAACCCCCTCCCCGAGATGCTCGAGGGAAAAAGGCTGGTCGTGGTTGATGACAGCATCGTCAGGGGGACCACCACCCCAAGGATAATAAGCCTTCTCAGAAAGGCCGGCGCTCGCGAGATACATATGCGCATCTGCGCTCCACCCATCCGCCACCCCTGCTTCTTTGGGGTGGACATGGCCACAAGGCATGAGCTCATCGCAGCACAGAAGACAATACCCGAGATAACCAAATTTATCGGGGCCGATTCCCTGGGCTACCTCAGCATAGATAGTCTGCTTCAGGCTGTTGGCCTGCCAAGAGAGATCTTCTGCCTTGCCTGCTTCACCGGTGCTTATCCGGTCCCCGTCCAGCTTGAGATGGACAAGCTGGCACTGGAGAGAATGTAGCACTATTGGCACTGGAGTTGTGTTATCGGGGTGAGGGGCTTTTTGAGAAGAAAAGTTAAACAGATCGGGGAGACCTACGCCGCCGCTGGCGTGGACGTCGATGCTGCCAGTGAGGCAGTCGAGCTTATAAAGCAGCATGCCCGCTCAACATTACGCCCTGAGGTCCTTGGTGACCTCGGCTTTTTTGGTGGCCTTTTCCAGCTTTCGGGATTTGAGGAGCCAGTCCTCGTATCAAGTGTTGATGGGGTAGGCACAAAGCTGAAGATAGCTCAAGCCCTGGAGAGGTATGATACTATTGGCATCGATCTGGTAAATCACTGTGTAAATGACATCCTCACCTCAGGCGCCGAGCCCCTCTTCTTTCTGGACTACATCGCTATGGGCAAGCTTATCCCGGAGCAGGTAGAGGCCATTGTCAACGGAGCCGCTGAGGCCTGTCGTTCGGTAGGTTGCTCCCTCATCGGGGGGGAGACCGCAGAGATGCCAGGGGTCTATCAAGAAGGGGATTTCGACCTGGTGGGGTTCATTGTTGGGGGGGTGGAGAAGAAAGACATTATCGATGGGAGCGGGATAAGGATCGGGGATGCCGTCATCGGTCTCCCATCCAGCGGGCTGCACACAAACGGCTTTTCCCTGGTAAGAAAGCTATTCCCTATCGAGCGCTCTTCGCTGATGGCCTTCTACGAGGAGCTGGGGCGGAGCCTTGGGGAGGAGTTACTTGAGCCACATCGCTGCTATTACCCTACCCTCAAGCCCGTCCTTCCACTCATAAGGGGGATGGCGCACATCACCGGAGGGGGGATCATGGGGAACCTCCCCCGAGTCCTTCCCAAGGGCCTTGGGGCAAGGCTTGAGAGGGGCTCATGGCATATCCCACCGATATTTGACCTGATCCAGGGAAGGGGCAGTATAGAGGAGAATGAGATGTATCGTGTGTTCAATATGGGGGTTGGGATGGCCCTTATCTGCTCTCC
>DAOWNJ010000018.1 GCA_030642645.1 Dehalococcoidia bacterium
GAGGTAAGCGAGGAGGTGATGGAGAGGGCGAAAACGCCAATAGAGCCCATCGGGATGTGGGCTACTATACTGGATGAGCAAGGGGAGGTTGTCCCCCCGCAGAGCCTGTTCGCCTCCTTCGTCGTGCCTTATATCTTTGCCCTGCTATTCATGCTATCCATCTTCTGGACCTCTGGATTTTTGCTCCAGGGGGTTGGTGAGGAGAAGGAGAACCGGCTCATCGAGATCCTCCTCTCCTCTGTTTCAGCGAGGCATCTCCTCACCGGGAAGATTATCGGGCTCGGAGGCGCCGGGCTTTTGCAGATACTCATCTGGATTGTCTCAGGGGTAATCATCGTCAAGATATTCTCAGCGAGCATGTCCTTTCTCGCTGTCCTCACCATCCCTCCAAACCTCATAATCTTTGGCATTATCTACTTCATTCTTGGCTATCTTCTCTTCGCTGCCCTCATGGCCGTATTTGGCTCCATCGGAGCCACAGCAAGGGAAAGCAGCCAGTGGTCAACGATCATCATCCTGCCTGCGGTTATTCCTCTGATGCTCATCAACCTCATCGTCACCGAGCCCAATAGCATCCTCTCCACCATCCTCACCATCTTCCCCCTCACCGCCCCGATAACGGCGATAATGAGGCTCTCCATTACCGAGATACCTGTCTGGGAGCTTGCAGCGAGCATCGCCGTCCTTATCGCCTCAATCATGGCGGCTATGTGGCTAGCAGCAAGGGTATTCAGGACATTCATGCTCATGTATGGAAAGAGGCCAAGCCTGAGGGAGATGTGGAGGTATGTGAGGGAGGGATAACTTGAGGGAACCAGCCGACCTTATCCTCTATAATGCCAATGTCCTTACCCTTGACCCCCAAAGGCCAACGGCGGAACTTGTTGCGACTAAAGGCAGGGAGATAGTCTTCGTTGGAAAAAATGCTGACCTTGAGCAGCTTAAAGGGCAAGATACCACGCTCATTGATTGTGAGGGCAAGGCCATAGTTCCAGGGTTCAATGATGCCCACTTTCATCTCCTCTCATTTGCCTCAAGCCTTCTCGCCGTTGATTTGAGCCCTCGAAATGCGCGCTCTATATCGGATATAGAGGCCCTCATTGCCAAAAGGGCCCAAAATACCCCCGAGGGGGGCTGGATAAGGGGGGCAGGATATAACGAGTTCTACCTCCTTGAGAAGCGCCACCCAGACCGCCGCGACCTCGATGAAGCCGCTCCCCATCACCCGGTAAAGCTCACTCACCGCTCCGGGCATGCCTGCGTTCTCAATAGCCTTGCCCTTGATAGGGTGGGAATCTCCATAGAGACCCCTGAGCCACCGGGTGGATTCATCGAGCGGGAACCCGATACCGGCGAGCCAAATGGACTCCTATTTGAGATGGATTCATATATCGACAGGGCAATCCCACCATTGAGCAGTGGGGAATTAAGGGAGGGGCTGAGGGTAGCTATAAAAGAGTGCCTCTCCTGTGGCATTACATCTATTCAGGATGCAACCTCGCACAACGGTGTGGATGAATGGAGACTATTTGAGCGGCTAAAGCAGGAGGGAGAGCTTCCCATCAGAGCCTACATAATGATAGGGGCCGGGGAATTTAGCGATATTTTGGAGAGGGGCCTATTCTTCGGCTATGGTGATGATAGGCTCAAGATCGGGGCGGTGAAGATAGTCCTTGATGAGACGGCAGGGAGGCTTCGGCCACCTCAGGATGAGTTAAACCAGCTTGTGCTTGGGGCACAGAGGGCGGGCTTTCAGGTTGCCATTCATGCTATTGAGGAGGGGGCTATAGAGGCGGCGGCAATTGCCCTGGAATATGCCTGCGGTGAGTCCCCTTCGGGGACTCACCGCCACAGGATAGAGCACTGCTCGGTCTGCACTCTGAAGCTTCTCGGCCGGCTGAGGAATGTTCATGCCACTATTGTAACCCACCCATCTTTCATCTATTACAGCGGTGAAAGGTATCTGGCAACGGTTCCCGAGCACGAACAAAGGTGGCTTTACCGCATTGGCTCCTTTCTGGAGAATGGCCTGATGACGGCGGCGGGCTCTGACTGCCCAGTAGCGCCCAATAACCCCGTTTATGGCATCTACAGCGCGGTAACCAGGAGGGCGGAAACGGGCGAACTCATCCTCCCCTCTGAGGGGATAGCTCCTATCGAAGCACTCAGGATGTATACCTCAAATGCCGCCTATGCTTCCTTTGATGAGGGGAGGAAGGGGTCTATCTCCATTGGTAGGCTTGCCGACATGGTCATCCTCGACCAAGACCCGACCAGGGTGCCGGTCGAGGAAATAAAGGAGATAGGGGTAGAAAAGACCATTATCGGCGGTAAGGTCGTTTGGGAGGCTTGACTCAAATCAAGGTGTGGGGTAAATTAGAGGGGGATGTGAGAATGCCGATCTATGAGTATCTATGTCCAGGCTGCGATCTTAAATTTGAGTTGAGGCGGCCTTTCGATTGCTCGGGTGATGACGCCACCTGCCCAAATTGCAACATGAGCGCTAAAAGGGTGCTCTCCGCCTTCGTTTCCCTCTCCAAAGGCTCAAATGGGGAGCTCGCATCGATTGGTGGTAGCCCCTGCTCGACCTGCTCAGCCACCAGTTGCTCAAGCTGTGGATTTTCAGGAAGCTAGAATAAGACCCGTCGCCTTTTCCTCAAGAGAAGACCCCCGCTGATTCCACCTATGAGCAGTGCCTCTATCGCTGTCGTCCCGGCGATGAAAAGGGTTGCATCATAGAAAAAGCCCTCGGGGAACATCATTATCAGGCGGTCAGTGGCGGGGTTTAGCTGCCAGGTGTCGGTTGAGAAGAAGATATGGTGAAACCATAAGAAGAGTTGGTCAAAGCCGACGAGCGCCCCTATTCCCAGCAAGATGAGAAGGACAACGGTCAGTATTCCTCCCCAGAGAAGTCCCCTCGAAAGCCTGTGTAGAAATCGCCGCCCCCCCCAGATAGAACCTACGAGAGCAAACAGGAGTATATAGAGAGTGACCCCCTCCTGGAGGTAGTAGTCGAGCCTGATAAGCCCCTTTACATCAGCAAGGTGCTCCACCTCACGCTCGTTGAATAGCTCAGCCTCCTCCACCCCTATCAAGACGCTGATCTGAATCGGCTCCTGTGAGGAGTTGAAGTATTCAATAAGCCCCTTTGCCGCTTGGGTAAGCTCATTCCCATCTATGCCGGTAACCGCGCTCACCTCATACTTCTCAAACCCATACTGGTAAAGCCTTATCTCATTTGTCGCCAGGCGAATATTTGTGGTGATAAGGAATAGGGGGATTGAGATGATGAAGATGAGGGTTAAGAGATTAGCAATGAATCTCAAACTTTGCCCTTCAGCCAAAGAAGCCGGGGGGCTTCTTTTATTATTGCTCCTCTTCCTTCTCCAGCTCAAATGCCCTATGGAGGGCAACTACGGCATCAGGGACCCTGGCCTCGTCGATGATACAGGTTATCCTGATCTCAGATGTGGTGATAAGCTCTATATTGATCCCCTGCTCATAAAGCGTGCGGAACATCCTCGCTGCATAGCCTGGGGCGTTCTGCATCCCGGTCCCAACGATGCTCACCTTTCCCAATTTAGAATTGGCAACACACTCCCTTGCTCCGATAGCCTGTGCCACCAGCTCAACCACCCTCATCGCCCTGGGGAGGTTATTCTTTGCTACGGTGAATGTCAGGTCGGTCACACGTTCGACGCTTGCGTTCTGGACGATAGTATCTATACTTACATTCTCCCTTGCCAGCGGCTCGAAGATTTGGGTGGCTATCCCGGGACGGTCGGGGACACCGAGGATAGTTACCTTGGCTATATCCAGGTCATGGGCGATCCCTCTTACCTTATTTCTAACCTCCATAGATACCCCTCCATGGATCATGGTTCCCGGTCTTTCGGTGAAGCTGGAGGCGACAAGGATGGGTATATTATACAGCTCTCCAAGCTCAACAGCCCTGGAGTGAATCACCCTGCTCCCGTAGCTTGCAAGCTCCAGCATCTCGTCATAGCCTATCTCCTCCAGCTTTCGCGCCTCGGGGACAAGACGAGGATCAGCGGTGTAGATACCCTCGACATCGGTATAGACCTCGCATATTTGAGCCCCGAGGCTTGCTGCCAGGGCCACTGCAGTGGTATCTGAGCCACCGCGACCGAGGGTGGCAATGTCCATATCAGGGGTGATGCCCTGAAAGCCTGCCACAATAACAATTTTATCACCCTCGAGCTCTTTCACAATCCTTTGAGACTCTACGGCGAGGATTCGGGCCCTGGTATAGGCGGAATCGGTCCGAATGCCCGCCTGGGAGCCGCTCAGGCTCACCGCCTCATACCCCATTGAGTTCAGTGCCATCGCTAGAAGGGTGCTTGAGACAATCTCACCGGTTGATAGAAGCACATCGAGCTCCCTCTCATCGGGCTCGTCAGTTATCTGGTGGGCGAGGCTTATTAGCTCGTCTGTGGTATCCCCCATTGCTGAGACAACAACCGCTACATCGTTCCCCTTCTCCTTGGTGGCGATGATGCGACGGGCAACATTTCTGATCCTCTCGGCATCGGCAACCGAGCTACCACCATACTTTTGAACAATGAGCGCCATATCAAGTTCCCCCCAGAATGTCTGCTACTCCATCTAGGATAGCTGCCACGTGTGGATAAATCGGAACTGCTGTTTTTCTATCCCACCATATAAACTCACTAAGCTCCCTGCCTTTCAAGTGAACATCTCCATCTGCCTCAACTAAGAATACTCTATGCTCATTCACACTTCCACGGTAATTAAATACCCGAACTACCCGACTAGCACTTAACCCTGTCTCCTCATATAACTCCCTAGCAGCAGCACTCAGTGGTGGCTCGCCCTTATGAACCCCTCCACCTGGCAAGGAAAAATGGCGCTTGCCTCTATCTCTTACCAACAAAACCCCACCCTTCCTTACTACAACTGCAGTAGCTCTACTCCTGTAATGCTTCATCACAGGATGCCATCCCGCTAAGCATGCGTAATTTACACCCCTATAAGCCTCTCCATAATGTTGTGCCCCTCCTCGATATAAACGCCTGTTCTCTTCGCATCCATCTCATTAAACCCCCTGGCACCAATGCTCTCCACCCCAGGCCCCCAGACTAAAAAGGGAACGGGGGCGGCGCTGTGGGTCCTGATCTCGATGGGGGTCGGGTGATCGGGCAGTACCAATATGCGAAGGGAGCTCTCGTCCCCGGAGAGGAGCTGGCCCACTACCTCCCGGTCTATCCTCTCGATGGCCCCTATCTTGTCATCAATGGAGCCGGCATGAGCAGCCTCGTCTGGAGCCTCGATATGAATGACCACCAGGTCGTGCCTCTTGAGCGCCTCGATGGCACCGGCAGCCTGCTGGGCATAATCATTGTCCAGACCATCTGTCACACCCGGGATGTCCAGGGCATCTATCCCCGCCATCTGCGCCAGGCCACGGAGAAGGTCAACACCACTTGTCAAAGCGGCATCGAGGCCATAGAGCTCTTTGAAGGGGGGCAGTTCAGGTATTTTGCCGCTTCCCCAGAAGAGCCAGATCATGGTGGCCGGGACTTCGCCGCGGGAGCGCCGCTCTATGTTCACCGGGTGGTCCCGCAGCACATCCACGGAGCGAGCCATGAGGTCCCGCAGCAGGTCGCTTCCCTGCCCCTGGGGAAGAAATTCAGCAATGGGCTTCTGGGGAATGTCATGTGGCGGTGTGCAGGTGGCCAGAAGTGTATCCTCCCGCCCCCTTATCTTGCATATATGCCTGTAGCCGACGCCGGGGTAAAAGCGTATATTGTCACCCCCCAGGCTCTCATTCAAAGCGGCAATGAGGGCATGAGACTCGTTATCGCTGATGTGGCCTGAGCTATAGTCCCACATCCTGCCATCCTGAATGGCGACGAGATTGCAGCGAAAAACAACCTCCTCTTCATTGATGGGGATAGCCATGCTCCTTGCCTCGATAGCAGCCCTTCCTCGATAGTAGACCTTTGGGTCATATCCGAGAACAGACATGCAGGCACAGGCGCTTGAAGGCTCCATACCTGGAGGCACCGTTCGCACCAGGCCGACGATTCCCTCCCCTGCCATCCTGTCCAGGTTTGGGGTATTTGCAAGCTCAAGCGAGGTTCTTCCACCCCGCTGGGATAGCGGCCAGCCAGAGGCACCATCCATAATCAAAACGCAGTATTTCATGATTCATAAAGTATAGCAGTGGATGGAGTCTAGTTCAAGGAGGCTTCTTGCTAACAGGGTGGGGAGGGGCTATACTAAAGCTTGCGGGGCGTAGCGCAGCTTGGTTAGCGCGCAGCGTTCGGGACGCTGAGGTCGGCAGTTCGAATCTGCCCGCCCCGACTTCTATTTATCTTCATATGTTCTGTCTCTCTTCTCGAAGAAAGACTTGAGTTCCCCCTTCGCCATTGCTGCTGTTATCTCTTCGGTGTATCGCTTTGCTTCCTCCGTGTTATGGGCTATCTGGTGGATGAGGAAATGATACTCCCAGGAGCGCATCTGCCCCATCAGGTCCATTGTCTCGTTTATGTCCCTCTTCGTTAAACTTACCACTATCGGAGGGGTAATGGCGATCCTCCCAGCAAGGCCCATCACCTCCTCATCAAGCCTCTCCCTGGGAACAACCCTGTTCACCAAGCCAAGCCGACATGCCTCCCGGGCATCAAACGAGTCTCCAGTCCACAGAAACTCCTTGGCCTTTCTCGGCCCAAACTCCCAGGGCTCAACCAGAAGCTCAGCGGCCGAGAAGCCCATCCTGAGAACCGGGTCCTGGAATGAGGCATCCTCAGAGGCGATTATAATGTCGCACATCGCGGCCAGCATCAATCCAGCACCGATGCAGTAGCCATGGACCTGGGCTATGGTTGGCTTACTGAGGTTCCTTATCTTGAGGCACCTCTCAAAGTAGATACGCCTCTCCCTCCACATCCTCCCCTCGAGCCCCTCGAGGCTGATCTCCATATCAGGGGCCGATGATGGCCTCGCCCTGCTGCTCATATCATGCCCTGAGGAGAAGGAGCGCCCGGCTCCAGCGAGTATGATCACCCTGACATCCTCATCAAGCTCCGCCTGAGTGAATGCCTCATCGAGCTCATCGATCATATGGTAGTCCTGAGCATTGTGGCTCTCAGGGCGGTTCATGGTGATCTTGACGATGTTGTCTATCTTCTCATAAAGGATCGAATCCCAGGGCATTTCTTCACCCTCCTAATTTTTTCTTTGCCTCTTCCCATAGCCTGTTCTGCTCCTCGAAGGACAGGGTGGTGAACTCTTCTCCCCTCCCCAGACACAACTCCTCCATATACTCGAAGCGGCGGCGGAAGTGCTTGTTTGCCTCCCTGAGAGCCCCCTCAGGGTCTATACCCATCCACCGGGCGACATTTACCACGGAAAAGAGGAGGTCGCCAAATTCATAGGCCCTTTGCTCATGGCTACTGGCCCCCTTAAGCTCCTCGATCTCCTCATAGAGCTTATCGAGCACCCCATCAATATCCCCCCAGTCGAATCCAGCCAGGGCAGCGCGCCGCTGTATCGAATGACTATATGCCAGGGCCGGCATCTGGTGGGGCACACCTGAGAGGAGCGACTTCCCCGGAGGGAGCTCGTCCCTCTTCAGGGCCTCCCATTTTATTACCACCTCATTGGCACTACCAAGCTTTACATCTCCAAAGACATGGGGGTGGCGGCGGATGAGCTTCTCGCTTATATTTCGGATGACATCCATCATCTCAAACTCGCCGGCCTCGCTTGCGATCTGGGTATGGAGCATTACCTGCATCAGAAGGTCCCCGAGCTCCTCACAGAGGCTTTCTTTATCCCCATCATCTATAGCCTCAAGGACCTCGTAGCATTCCTCAAGCAGATTTGGTTTCAGCGAAGCATGGGTCTGCTCCCTGTCCCAGGGACAGCCATCCGGGCCTCGAAGCGTGGCTACGATTCTCTCGAGGGCCTCAAAGCTTCCAAGATCCTCTTCCATCGATCCCTCCAAAAAAACAAGGGTTGAAGCTGGCTGAAAGAAGATAACTTAATGTTAATAGAGAAAATGTGAAATACGGTTGGCAAAAAGGGGCAATATCGTCACCGTAGCTTTTGGTGACATTAAACAGCGACCACCTCCCTAACCTCAGGGATATTCTCTTTAAGCACCCGCTCGATTCCACCCTTCAGGGTAATAGTTGCCATAGGGCAACCCCCACAGGCTCCCATCAGCCTCACCTTGACTACGCCATCGCTGACATCGACCAGCTCAACATCTCCTCTATCAGCCATAAGCTGGGGCCTTATCGCAGCTAAAATCTGCTCCACCTTCTCTCTCATGCTACCCCCCTTCATCAAGCAAATCTACCCTATCATACGGCCGAGGGCTTGTCAAATTGATTTTTGGTGGTTATGGACAGGTGTATCCCCAAGGGAAAATCGGCGAATCCTGGCCCTTGAAAATTTCCCTGAGAAGGGTTAAAATCCCCAAGCTACCCTAGGGAGAAGGACATGGAGAGTGAGGAAATGTCCATGCTGAGAAAACAGCAAACAAGGGAGGCCATCTCCCTGGCAATGCAGAGCCGCTGGGAGGAGGCGGTAGTCGCCAACAGGAGTACAATCGAGATCTTTCCCACCGACATCGATGCCTATAATCGGCTGGGGAGGGCGCTGGTGGAGCTTGGGAATTATGCCGAGGCTAGAGAGGCATATAGGCGCGCCCTTGAACTTGACCCCCATAACAGCATCGCCCGCCGAAACCTGGAGCGGCTTGCCAACCTGGATGAGGGGCAGCTATTGCCTGTGGGATTGGCTCGTAAGGCTTCCCCTCAACTCTTTATCGAGGAGACGGGAAAGACCGGGATAGCCAGCCTCTATCACCTGGCACCGAGGGAGATGCTGGCAAGGGTGGCTGCCGGGGATGAAGTGTATCTTAGTGCAAAGGGTAATGGAGTCATCATTGAAAACGCCGAAGGCGAGCACCTGGGGAGGGTTGAGCCCAAGGTGGGACTCAGGTTGGCGAGGCTAATGGCAGGGGGGAACAGGTATGCTGCTGCCATCACCAGCGTCGGGGCCCATGGGGTCAGGGTCATAATTAAGGAGGTCTACCAGCATCCCAGTCAACAGGCGCGCCTGTCTTTCCCATACAAGGGGACCGAGGTCTTCCGCCCATATACAAAGGAGAGTCTGATCCACTACGAGCTTGAGGACGAGGAGGAGTCCACCGAGGAGGAATATCCCCCTGAATGGGAAGGGGAGGAGATTGTCTCCATTTCTATTGAAGAGGTAAACCCGGAGAATGAGGGCGAGATGGAGGATTATGATGGAGATAGGTAGAGTTAAACCGGTAAGCATCGAGGATGAGGTGAAGGGCTCCTACCTCGATTATGCCATGAGTGTCATCGTCTCCAGAGCCCTCCCTGATGTTCGCGATGGCCTCAAGCCCGTGCAACGGCGCATCCTCTATGCCCTTAACGAGCTCGGCATAACCCATGGGGGCCCGTTCAAGAAGAGCGCCCGAATCGTCGGGGAGGTGCTGGGGAAGTATCACCCCCATGGAGATGCCGCGGTCTATGACGCAATGGTGAGGATGGCTCAGGACTTCTCCATGAGATATCCCCTCGTTGAGGGACAGGGGAACTTCGGAAGTGTGGACAACGACCCCCCCGCTGCCATGCGCTATACCGAGGTGAGGCTCTCTGAGATCGCAGGGAAGATGCTTTCCGACATCGATAAGGAGACGGTGGAAATGGCCCCCAACTTTGATGCCACACTCCGAGAGCCTGTGGTTCTCCCCTCAACGCTCCCCAATCTGCTACTCAATGGTGCCTCAGGCATTGCCGTTGGCATGGCCACCAATATCCCCCCCCACAATCTGGGTGAGGTCTGCGATGCCATCAGCTATCTCATTGATAATCCTCAAGCAGGTGTCGATGACCTCATCGAGCTGGTTAGGGGGCCAGATTTCCCCACTGGTGGCATCATCCTGGGTAGGGACGGGATAAGAGGCGCCTACACAACGGGCCGCGGCAAGATAACGGTGAGGGCCAGGGCTGGATTTGAGGAGGGCAGGGGGGGGCGCCAGCAGATAGTTGTAACTGAGCTCCCATATCAGATAAACAAGGCCTCCCTTGTGGAGAGAATAGCTGAGCTCGCCAGGGAGAAGAGGATCGAAGGGATCGCCGAAATGAGGGATGAATCAGACCGAGAGGGAATGCGCATCACAATCGAGCTAAAGAAGGAGGCACAGCCTGAGCAGGTGTTAAATAATCTTTACAAACATACCGCAATGCAGTCTGCCTTCTTTGTCAATACCCTAGCCCTCGTCGACGGTCAGCCAAGGGTGATAAGCCTCAAGGAGGCCCTCTGGTATTATATTGAATCTCGCAGGAGGGTGATCGCCCGCCGCTCCCGCTTTGACCTTGAGCGGGCCAGGGAGAAGGCCCACATCCTTGAAGGGCTAAAGATAGCCCTCCAACGTTTGGATGAGGTGATAGCTATCATAAGGGGTTCCCGGAGCTCCGATGCGGCCAGGGATAGCCTGAGGAGGGAGCTTGGTCTATCTCAGGCCCAGGCCCAGGCAATACTCGATATGCAGCTTCGCCGACTCACCAGCCTGGAGCAAAAGAGGGTGGGTGATGATCTGACCAGGGCTCTGGATGAGATCAGAGACCTTGAGGATATACTTTCAAACCCGAGGAGGATCGACACGGTGATAAAGGAGGAGGTTGGGGAGCTGAGATCGAGGTATGCCGATCCTCGCCGCACTCAGATAAGGGATGAGGAGGCCCAGTTCACCATTGATGACCTCGTCCACCATCAGATGATGGTGATCGCCCTATCCAATCGTGGATATATAAAACGACTCCCCATCGATACCTACAGGTCGCAGCGACATGGTGGTAGGGGGACAAGGGGGGTAGTCACCAGGGAGGCGGATGTGGTGAGGCTGCTCCTCGCCTCCGATACCCATGATAGCCTTCTCCTCTTCACCAACATGGGGAGGGTCTTCCGCCTCAAGTGCTATGAGATCCCTCAGGACAGCTCCCGAACCACTAAGGGGATTTCCCTCTCAAACCTCATCTCTCTAGGTCAGGGGGAGCAGGTGACTGCTGTTCTAAGGGTTGAGGAGTTTGCCAGGGAGGATTTCATCCTGATGGCCACCCGCCTTGGGGAGATCAAAAAGACCCCCCTCGCTGATATGACGTCGGTTCGCTCAGGAGGCCTCATCGCTATGAACATTGAGGATGGTGATGAGCTGGTGACAGCGAGGCTTGCCGCACCCGGGGATGAGGTGATAATGGTCAGCAGGATGGGAAAGGCGATAAGGTTTGCCACGGATACGTTGAGGTCTGCCTCCAGAGCCAGTGGTGGGGTGAGGGGGATTCGGCTTTCCCCTGAGGACCGCGTGGTGGGGGTAGACATCATCTCTCCAGATTCATATCTTCTGCTGGGCACCGCAAATGGCTACGGAAAGCTCACCCCCCTCTCCTCCTATCCCATCCATAGTCGAGGCGGAGGTGGGGTCCGTACCCTCAGGGTGACCCGGAAGACAGGGGTCGTCGTCGCTGCCAGGGCGGCTCGCCCATCACAGGAGGCAATGATCATATCCCGTGAGGGGGTCATCATCCGCACCCCCTTAAGCGATGTCCCTGTTCAGGGGAGAGATAGCCAGGGGGTGTTGCTGAAGAGGCTTGATGAGGGAGATGAGGTGGTAGCCATCACCTGTCTCGAGGAATAGATAAGGGCATGATAGCCATCTTCTTCCAACAGATCGGTCTATCATTTGTCCCTATCCTCGTTGCTATGGATGCAATTGGGGTGCTGCCATTTGTTCTTTCCCTCACCCAGGATATGCAGCCACCACAGCGCACCAGGACGGTTCGCCTCGCCCTCCTCACCGGCCTCGGCCTGGGGCTTGGATTTATCGCCATTGGAAAGGGTGTCTTCCTTGCCCTTGGCATAGAGGTTGAAGACTTCCTGGTCGCTGGCGGGGCGATCCTGTTTGTCCTGGCGATAAGACAC
>DAOWNJ010000124.1 GCA_030642645.1 Dehalococcoidia bacterium
CACCGTCAAGGTCATCGCCCCCTCCTCCCGCCGCCTGGGTGATGATGCCATTATCGTTGGGGGGCCAGTTATATCTATCCCATCCAATGGCTCCATTGCCCGAACCTCAATGACACCGGTGCTGTTTTTCTCCCCACCGGTAAGGAAGATATTGGACCAGGAAGGGTTTGATATCATCCATCTTCACGAGCCTATGCTTCCCCCGATTTCCCTGAATGTGCTGCGCTTCTCCCAATCGATCAATGTAGGCACCTTTCACGCCTTTCATGGGGAAACAAGCAAGGGTTACGCCTTCTGGAGGCCGGTTATCAAGCCATGGTTTGAAAAACTCCACGGCAAGATCGCTGTTTCCAAGCCCGCAATGGAGTTTGTAAACCGTTACCTCCCGGGGGATTATACCATCATCCCCAATGGCATTGACCTGGAGCACTTCTCTTGTGATGTCCCACCTATCGAGGAGTTCCAAGACGGCAAGCTGAACATCCTTTTTGTGGGGCGTATGGAAAAGCGAAAGGGGCTGAGATACCTGCTCGGTGCCTACAAGACGATTAAAAGGGAGTTCCCAGATATCAGGCTCATTGTGGTCGGCCCCGGGGATGTGGCTCACCTTGATTACAAGAGGGTGATTCAGGATTGGGTGATTCAGGACAGGAACCTGAGGGATGTTATCTTCACCGGTTATGTCTCCTACAGGGAGCTTCCTCGATACTACCACACTGCCGATATATTCTGCGCACCAGCAACCGGGGAGGAGAGCTTCGGGATCGTCCTCCTTGAGGCGATGGCTGCATCAAAGCCCATCGTCGCCTCAAATATCAAAGGCTATGCCACGGTAATAAGCGACGGCGTAGAGGGGCTGCTCACAGAGCCAGCAGATGAAGAGTCCCTCGCCCAGGCACTCACCAGGCTCATCCGAGACAGCTCCCTCAGGGAGGAATTAGGGGCCAGGGGGAGAATGAGGGTTGAGGAGTATAGCTGGGAGCGTGTCTCCCAGAGGGTTATGGACTACTATGAGGAGCTATTGAACGGGTCCAGGTGAATAATGCCTGCTCTCTCCGATATGCGCCATAACACGGCCGAGCGCCTCACCGACCCGCTAGCCCGCCTCCTGGCCAGAACAGGGCTCACCCCGAACACCCTTACCATCCTTGGCCTTCTCTTGAGCATCGCTTCAGCCTGGGTGCTTGCCACAGGACACCTGTTTCTGGGTGGGTTTCTGGTCATTTTTGCCGGGGCATTCGACCTCCTGGACGGGGCGCTTGCCAGGGCAACAGGAAAAAGCACAACCTTCGGCGCCCTCCTCGACTCAACCTTTGACCGACTCTCAGAGGCGGTGATCCTGTTCGGGCTGCTGGTTTTCTTTATCAGGCAGCCATCGATATCGATCCAGGAGGTATTGCTAATATTCGCTGCTATAGCGGGCTCGATGCTGGTGAGCTACATAAGGGCGAGGGCTGAGGGTCTGGGGCTGGAGTGCGAGGTGGGGATATTCACCAGGCCCGAGAGGGTTATCGTTCTGGCATTGGGGCTAATTTTAAGCCGTTTTGAGCCTGTTCTCCTGGTGGCTTTGTGGATACTGGCGGTCTGCACCTTCCTCACAGCATTCCGTCGCCTCATCTATGTCTGGCGAAAGGCGAGATAAAATGAAAAGGCGACTTTATCTCCCGGGGAATATTCTAGTGGCGACCAATGCTCCAATTTTGATACTGGTTGGAGTTCTGGTACCAAGTCCCATGGTAGGGATTCCGCTCATCGCTGGGGTCATAATCGGGGCAATCCTGATGGCAATATTTTTTAAAACCTTGATTGTAACCCATAGATATGAGGAGATAGTTTCAAAGCCAGAGGAGGTCAATAAGCTGATTACCAGCGGAATCTACTCCAGGGTTCGCCATCCCTTCTATCTGGGCGCAATCTTGATGAACCTTGCTTTCTTCTTCTTTTTTAGAAACCTTTGGATAATCGCCCCGATAGCATTTTTCACTCTATGGTGGTATTGGGAGGCAAAGCAAGAGGAAAGGATTCTGCTGGGAAAATTCGACAGTGAATATGAAGAATACAAAAGGAGATCAGGGATGTTCTGGCCCAAGATCAAGATAAGGTAGGGCTTGGTCTGCCTCTAGTGCGGCAGAATCGAGACATCCTTCAGGATGGGGATCCCCTGAGGGTTAAGGTAGTATCCCTCGACATATGGCTTTACCAGGACATAGCTCTCCCCAAAATATAGCGGCAGGAAGGCAGCATCATCAACGAGCATCTGCTCAATCTCTTGATACATCTCCATACGGGCCTCCTCATCCGTCTCCACCGCCGCTTGCTCCAGCAAGGCATCAATCTCAGGGTTGGAGTATTCCCCAACATTATTCTCCACATCGCTATGGAAAAGGATGTCGAGGAAATCCTGGGGGTCGGGGTAATCGGCGATCCAGCCATACTCAAACATCTGGTCCTTCTCCTCCATCAGCATATAGAAGTAGTCATCAGGCTCAAGCTGCCTCACCTCAACCTCAACCCCCAAATTCACCCTCCACTCATTTATCACCGCCCCCAGAACACTGGAGATATTCCCCCCGTAGCCATATGTGGTGATGGTTATCATGGGGAGGTTTGAGACATCCCCATAGCTTGACTGTGAGATGAGCTCCAGTGCCCTATCAGGGTCAAAATCCCAGCCCTCAAGCCCCTCGTTATATCCAGGCATCCCCGGAGGGAGGAGGCCATCGGCCTCTATAGCCGTATCCTTTAGCACAAGCTTGATTATCTTATCCTTATCAACTGCGAGGCAGAATGCCTGGCGGACCAGGGGATCATCAAATGGGGGATCAGCGGTATCGAAGCCAATATAGAAAACGCTGAGCTCGGGGAATACCTCAAGCTCGCTATTTAGAGGATTTTCCGGGTCCCTCACCCTGTCTATATCCGCAAGGCTCACATAGGCGACATCGATCTCTCCGGTCTCATACATCCTTATCGGCACCCCACCCCAGAGCAGGAAGACAACATACTCCAGATTGGCCTTCTCCCCATAATATAGGTCATTCCTCTCCAGGATTAAGAGCTCGTCCTCATCCCACTCCATGAGGCCGAAGGGGCCGGTGCCATTTGGCTCTTGCCACCATTCATCGCCTGATGCCACA
>DAOWNJ010000020.1 GCA_030642645.1 Dehalococcoidia bacterium
ATCCCTCGCTGCCCTAAGGAGCATACCGGGCTCAGGCTTTCTGCACCCGCAGCTTCTTTTAAGCTCTTCTATCTTCGCCTCCGGGTGGTGGAAGCAATAATACTCTCCATCAAGGAAGGCCCCCACCCCGGCAAGGTCATTTCTCATTTTGTCTTTAATCTGATTGAAGGTCTCCCAGGAGAGGTGCCCCTTGGCCATCCCCGGCTGATTGGAGGCGAGTATTACCATAAATCCCATCTCGTGGAACTCGTTGATCGCCTCACCAACCCCGGGGAGAAGCCTGAACTGCTCTACAGTAAAGGGGGAGTCTATTATCCCCTGTTCATTCCAGTAGATAAGCTCATTTACCACCCCATCCCTATCGAGAAATATCGTCTTCATCTAACTCCTCGATCCTCTGCCTCAGGCAACTGCAGACCAGGTGCCCAAGCGCCAGGTGAAACGACTCCACATGGGGGGTGGAGTTTACTGGCACGACGATGCAGACATCGGCTACCTCCTTCATTGGCCCACCATCAAATCCACTGAGTCCGATTGTCTTTCCTCCCACATCCCTGGCGTATTTCATCGCCTTGAGGAGGTTCTGTGACCAGAGCCCCGCCTTATCCCTTCCGGCACCCCCATGGACACTTATCGCTATAAGGACATCCCCTTTCTGGTAGAGATTCTTGAGCTGCTCATAAAAGAGGTTATCGAAGCCGTCATCGTTTATCAGGGCAGAGGTTAGCGGGATATTGTCATTAAGGCACAGGGCGCGCAGCCGCTTCTTTTCCTTCACTATGGTGGTCTTGAAAAGGTCGCAGGCGAAATGGGTGGCGGTGGAGGCGGAGCCACCGTTTCCGCAGGTGAACACCTGATTCCCTCTCTTCCAGGCATCGAAGAGGAGCTCGGTGGCCCTATCTATATCCTCCACCGAGAGCATATCGATAACCTCCTTCATCTCGGAGAGATATGATCTGATGAAACTTTTGTTCTCCATTTCAAAAACCCTCAGAGGCTTTTCATGTTCACTAGAGTCTTTACTCCCTCAAAGTCGAACTTGAATCGCTCCTGCCTGAGTCCCATCCTCTTCATCGCCTGAGACAATCTAGGTTTATCATTATTATTTGTATAGAACATAAAGAACCCACCACCCCCCGCCCCCATTATCTTCCCACCCATGGCGCCACTCTTTCTAGCCAACTCGTAGCACTCGTCAATAAACGGGTCAGAAATCCCCTGGGAACGCCGCTTCTTCATCTCCCAGTGAATATGGAGCAACTCCCCAAGGTCATCGACCCTCCCCCTCTCCAGAACCCTCCTTGTTTCCAGGCCGATCTCCTTAATCCTGTGGAGGTTCTGGATCATAGCGGGATCATCGCTCTTGCTCCTTTCATTTTGATCAGAGAGTATTTCCGAGGCACTTCTTTCCCTTCCTGTATAGAAGAGGAGGATATTGCTCTCAAGCTGATCCAGGACCTCATCTGAAATTTTGAGGGGCTCGACGTAGACATCTCCATCTTTATCGAAGGTAAGGCAGGTTATGCCACCAAAGGCAGCGATATATTGATCTTGTTTCCCTATCGGCTCTCCGAGGAGGTCTATTTCGATGTGGCACGCCTCATCAGCGATCTGTCTCTGGCCAACAAACTCTCGCTTATATGCATGGAGGGCGTTAAGCAGTGATACTGTGAAGCTTGAAGATGTTCCCAGGCCACAGTTTGCCGGGACATCGGCAACGGACACAAGCTCCAGGCCGCCATTGAGACCGAGGAGGTTCAGCGTTTCTCTGAAGATCTGATGCTTTATCTCGGAGACATCGTTTACTATCTCTGTCTGGGAATAGCTGAGTCTGGTGGAGTCATAGAATCTTTTATTTACCGAGATGAAGACATACTTATCAATTGCGGCTGCGATCAGGAACCCACCATACTTGGAATAATAGCTCGCAAGGTCTGTCCCCCCTCCCCCCAATGTTATCCTGACCGGTGCCCCGGAGATTATCATTGTGAAGCTTCCTCAGATAAGATATAACGCTCGAACTCCCTCAGGCCTCGTGGCGAGCCGATCTCGTAGAAGCGTTCCTTCACCTCGTATGCCAAGAGCTCACCCTGCTCTATAAGTCTTGGGAAGAGCTCATCGAGGGAATAGGGCTCATTTTGGGGGATCATTTCAAGGACCCTTCTCTGGAAGATGTTTGCCCCATACTCTATGTAGACCATGTCGGCAGTCCTATCCTTCTTGCTGAATTTCCTGACCAAGTCTCCTTCAACTAGAGTGTTGCTTTTACCATAGCGATCGGAGTTCTTATAGACACTCATAAGGGCAGGTTTATTCTTCCCCTTGAAGTAAGACATGGCAGCACCAAAATCCAAATGGAGGTATGAATCCCCGTAAAGGGTGAAAAACTCATCCTCAAGGAGCCCTTCTGCATTCCTAAGCGCCCCTGCGGTGCCAAGGGGCTTGTCCTCAGGGCTATAGCTTATATTCACCCCGAAATCCCTGCCATCTGTGAAGTGGCTCTTGATCTGATCGCCAAGATGGCCGATACATAGAACAATATTGGCTATGCCGTTCCTCTTCAGGAGCTCAAGCTGATACGCCAGAAAGGGCCTCCCCTGGACTAATACCATTGACTTAGGCTTATTCTCGGTTAGCAGCCCCAGCCTCCTTGCCAATCCTCCAGCCAATATTGCCACCTGCATTGTCATCTGTGTTGAGCCTGATGCTTGATGAAAAACAAAAAACCTATATCTGCGAGACTATCATCTCCCGCTAATACAGGCTTTGTTCTTTTCAGTGGCAGCCCAACCATCATAGCCTCCCTCAGAGACCGTAGACTCGCAGCTTTGCGTCCCCACCTTTCAATGGGTTTGCCTTTTTCACTGCTCTATTCAGTTAATGCTGATAATTAGCCCTTATCCAGCATCCTTAATCTTCATTTGATTATAAAAGGCATGGGAAAGGCTGTCAATGCTCCTTTCGGTCCTGCCTTTTGGCCCAATAGTTCAAGTTATCGCCAAAGGCAAGTTGCCAACAGGATGGAAGAGAGATAAAGATCTGGCTATTACATCATCCATGGTCTCATATTCACATAATTACACCTCCTCCTGCTTTAAGGATGCGCACCACCTCAGCTACCGAAAGCGCCTTCTCTATCACTTGATTCCTCACGGCCCTTCTGGTATCATTTGAGCATGGTTGACACTATTTGCTCGATGATTTTTGGCAGAATGTTAGTGGAGCTTTGGAGGAGCAAGTTGATGTTTTACCCACAGTCTCATGCTTCTTGGTGGAGTGCAGAGGTCCAAGCACACTACATTGAGGGGAAGCGGGTTCGCAAGTGGGAGGAGAACCCTAATTTTCCAGAAGAGATGCGCACGAAAGGATTCTTGAAGGGACCAGAGCCGTTGCAATACCAACCTGTAGGTGCACTCTACTGGGCTCAGGCTCTTATGGTGCCTGGGATGACATGGGGGTGTGGCCTCATATAGTGTCTCATCCCGCCGGGGCCGCCAGAGGGGGGTCGTCTCTCTTGTAAAGAAGAGATCGGGGGTTCGAATCCCCCATGCGCTACCAGGCATTTTACATGCAGCCCCTGATCTGAGGAATTTATGAAGGTTGCCATCTTTGGGGATTGCCACGGCTATGCACCTGGTCTTGATGTCCCGACCGCAGAGCTCATGGTCAGTATCGTGGGATCCATCGATGCCGATCTAGTGCTCCAGGTTGGAGACATGTGCTCCTATAAGCCTTTCCCAAAGCCGGTCTACTGGATCTACGGAAACCGCGACTCTATCTCGATGATAAAGGCCTCAGAGCAAGGGAAAGCAGGTATCGAGAACCTGTTCCTTATCAAAACAGGCAAGCTCCTCACCCTCTCCATAGCAGGGGAAGAGATAAAAATATCCGGCCTCAATGGTGCATATGATCCAATATACTATGACCACCACAGGGAAGAGCTGGGGGATGACGGATTGGGCTACTTTGTGGAGGAAGACGTCCAGAAATGCCTTCATCTTAGGGGTATAGACATCTTCCTGGCCCATGGCTGCCCGTCTGGGCTAGGATTTGGCAGGGAGCCTGATCACGGCGTCCCTCAAATCATGGAGATACTCGATGAGGTGAGGCCGAGATGTATGCTCTGCGGCCATGCCCACTTCTTCCATCAGGCTGAGTATAGCGGCTGTAGGATATACTCCCTAGCCGAGGCAAAGGAGGAATATTACCTCCTGGACACTATCTCAGATAGTCTGGGGAGGGTAGCAATCAACCCAGGAAATAGGTCCCGGGACTATTGACAATATTGATAAAGTATAGTAGAATTCTTGTTTGCGACTAATGATGATAGGGAAATTGAAGCTGAAACCCCCTTTTATTCATTTGATCCCCTGATTTAGTTTCCGAAGCGGTGAGATTGTTTTGATCTCTTTATGCTACTTTTAAGGAGCTGTAGATGACTCTTAATGCCCCACACAAACGGAGAAACTACGCCAAAATTCCCGATGTCCTAGAGGTTCCCAGCCTTATCCATATCCAGCTCGACTCCTTTCGCTGGTTTCAGGAGAAGGGCCTGAGGGAGCTCCTGAACGAGGTCTCCCCGATCCAGGACTTCACCGGAAGGAGGATGGAGCTACGCTTCATTGATTACTACATCTGGCCTCTAACTGAGGAGAGAGAGGATCTGACCGAGGCTGAAAAGAAGAAATACCGCCCGAAGTACTCGGAAAAGGAGTGCCGGGAGCGAGATGTCACATACTCATCCCCCCTCTATGTCAGGGTTCAAGTCCTGAACAAGGAAAGTGGTGAGCTCAAGGAGCAAGACCTCTTTATGGGGGAATTCCCCCTGATGACCCCGAATGGAACCTTTGTGATCAATGGGGCGGAGAGGGTGGTGGTAAGCCAGCTCGTCCGCTCCCCAGGGGCATATTTCACCATGGAGCAGGACATCTCCAGTGGGAGGGAGCTTTGCTTCTGTAAGCTCATCCCCGATCGAGGGGCATGGCTTGAGTTTGAGACCTCAAGCAAGGATGTCATCTCGGTTAAGGTGGATGGAAAGCGAAAGATCCCGATAACCACCCTTCTTCGGGCCATTGGCTGTGCCAGTAGCGGGGAGCTTGAGGAACTTTTCATGGATGTGGATACATCACCTGAGCATCACTACACCAGGGCGACAATAGAGCGAGACCCCCTGGTTACCAAAGAGGAGGAGGCACTGACGGCGTTCTACCGCAGGCTGAGGCCTGGGGACCCTCCCACTATAGAGAACGCCACGACCCTTATCCAAAACCTGTTCTTCAACCCCCACCGCTATGACCTTGGCAGGGTTGGCAGGTATCAGCTCAACAAAAGGCTAGGGCTGGAGAAGTCACCAAACCAGAGGGTTCTCACAAAAGAGGATATCATTGAGATAACCCGCCACATCATTATGGTGAACAATGGCGCCGACACCCCGGACGATATCGACCACCTCGGGAACCGCCGTGCGCGCACAGTTGGGGAGCTCATCTACAACCAGTTCCGCATCGGACTTTTGCGCCTGGAGAGGGTGGTAAGGGAGCGCATGAGCATCACCGACCTGGATGTGGCAACCCCGAGCACCCTGATCAACATCCGCCCCGTGGTCGCCGCTATAAGGGAGTTCTTCGGCAGCTCTCAGCTCTCCCAATTCATGGACCAGACAAACCCGTTAGCTGAGCTAACACACAAGCGCCGCCTCTCATCGCTTGGACCAGGGGGGCTTTCTAGGGAGAGGGCTGGCTTTGAGGTTCGTGACGTCCATCACTCCCACTACGGAAGGATCTGCCCCATTGAGACCCCTGAGGGGCCGAACATCGGGCTCATCGGCTCACTGGCAACATATAGCCAGGTCAATGAATATGGCTTCCTCGAGGCTCCCTACCGTATGGTGGTAAGGGAGCTGGAAAGCAATTCCCCTGAACTGGTGGGGAGAGCCACGAGGGAGGGGATCTCCGATGATGAAGGAAACGCCATCCTGGAGGCAGGGGAGGTGGTGAGTGAAGAGGCGATGGAGAGGCTGTCGGCTGTGGGGCCGAGGGGGGTGAGGGTAAAGCCGTTTGTCTCCAACCAGATCGTCTACCTATCCGCAGATAAGGAGGAGCAATACACCATCGCTCAGGCAGATGCCAAGCTCGATGAGAGGGGTCAATTCATCCAGGAAAGGGTCGATGCCAGAGAGGGAGACCGCTTCTACAAGGAGACCCCGGACAGGATCGACCTGATGGATGTCTCACCGAAGCAGATAGTGAGCGTGGCCGCATCGCTTATTCCC
Organism: Dehalococcoidia bacterium; assembly: GCA_030642645.1. GTDB lineage: Bacteria > Chloroflexota > Dehalococcoidia > E44-bin15 > DAOWNJ01 > DAOWNJ01. The sequence goes on from DAOWNJ010000020.1 coordinate 6,272, forward strand.
TTCCTGGAGCATGATGACGCCAACCGCGCACTTATGGGGACAAATATGCAGCGACAAGCAGTCCCTCTTTTGCGTCCCGATGCACCGCTGGTTGGGACCGGTATGGAGGGGAGGGTTGCCAAGGATAGCGGACAGGTCATCTTCTCCGAAGGCGATGGTGAGGTTGTCTCGGCGAGTGGGGATGAGATCATCGTCCGGGATAGCGAAGGAGAGCACCATTACCCCCTGATGAAATTCAGGCGCACAAATCAGGGGACCTGCCTCAACCAGCGACCCATTGTCGAGAAGGGCGACCTGGTGAGGCAGGGGCAGGTTCTAGCCGATAGCTCATCGACCGAGGGAGGGGAATTGTCCCTGGGGCAGAACGTCCTCTGCGCCTTCATGAGCTGGGAGGGCTATAACTATGAGGATGCCATTATTGTAAGCGAGGACCTTGTCATGTGGGACAAGTTCACCTCGATCCACATTGAGAAGCACGAGGTTGAGGCCAGGGATACCAAGCTGGGGCCTGAGGAGATAACCAGGGACATACCCAATGTTGGCGAGGAGAGCCTTAGAGACCTCGATGAGGACGGTATTATCCGAACCGGGGCCGAGGTAGGACCAGGGGACATACTTGTTGGCAAGATCACCCCAAAGGGGGAGACCGAGCTCACCGCTGAGGAGAAGCTACTTCGCGCCATCTTCGGGGAGAAGGCCAGGGAGGTCAAGGATACATCGCTCAGGGTCCCCCACGGGGAGAGGGGAAAGGTCATCGCGGTGAGGGTCTCTTCACGGGACAGTGGTGATGACCTGCACACCGGGGTAAACAAGCTGGTAAGGGTATGGGTTGCCCAGATAAGGAAGGTTGCCGAGGGCGATAAGATGGCGGGAAGGCACGGAAACAAGGGGGTGGTCTCCTGCATCCTGCCGAGAAGGGATATGCCATTTTTACCAGATGGCACACCGGTGGATATCATCCTGAACCCCCTTGGTGTCCCATCTCGAATGAATATCGGACAGGTATTTGAGACCCACCTCGGCTGGGCGGCACACACCCTGGGGTTCAAGGCCATTACCCCTGTATTCGATGGAGCTGATGACAAGGCCATTGAGGGTGCCCTCTCACAGGCCTGGATCCTCCAGCGCTCAGGGGCCAAATTCCATGACGGGGCTGTGGATTGGGATGAGGTAAGGGGCTGGCTTGATGAGAGGGGATATGAGTATGAGCGGATATTCGCCGATGAGGGTAATGATGAGGCAAAAAAGGCCTGCCTTCGCCTCTGGCTTGAGGATATAGGGGTAGAGGCGAGGTTAATAAGCGATGATGATATAGAGAGGGAGGCAGAGAGGGTTCTCAGGGAAACCCTTTCCCCACCGCCAACCTTCGGAAAGATGGTGCTCCGCGATGGAAGAAGTGGGGAGCCATTCGATCAGCCGGTGACCGTCGGCTATATCTATATGATGAAGCTCATTCATCTTGTTGAGGACAAGATTCATGCCCGCTCCACCGGACCATACTCCCTGATAACACAGCAGCCCCTCGGGGGGAAGGCCCAGTTTGGGGGGCAGAGGTTCGGCGAGATGGAGGTATGGGCACTCGAGGCCTATGGTGTCGCCCATATCCTGCAGGAACTTCTGACGGTCAAGTCTGACGATGTGCCTGGAAGGGCACAGACATATGAGGCCATTGTCAAGGGGGAGGACATAACGGCAGCGGGGGTGCCTGAGTCATTCAAGGTCCTGGTGAAGGAGCTTCAGAGCCTTGGGCTGGAGGTAGAGGTTCTCAGCGAGGAGGCAAAGCCTCCATCTGATAAGGTCCCGGATAGGGATAAATGGCTTTTGGGGCCTGAGGAGAGAGAGTAAATGGTCGAGGCAAATGATTTCAATGCGATTCGCATCTCCCTGGCATCGCCGGAGCAGATCAGGGGCTGGTCATACGGTGAGGTGACAAAGCCAGAGACTATAAACTACCGCACCCTGAAGCCGGAGAGGGATGGACTCTTCTGTGAGCGCATCTTCGGCCCAACGAAGGACTTCGAATGCTACTGCGGAAAGTACAAGAGGATGCGCTATAAGGGGGTTGTCTGCGACAAGTGCGGGGTGGAGGTGACCAGGTCCAAGGTCAGAAGGGAGAGGATGGGGCACATCGAGCTGGCATCGCCAGTCGCCCATATCTGGTTCTCCAAGGGGACTCCATCAAGGCTAGGGCTCCTCCTTGACCTCTCCCCGAGGAGCCTGGAGAGGGTATTATACTTCGCCCAGTTTATTGTCACAAGTGTCGATGGAGAGAATCGGAGAAGGGTGATACAGCAGATGAGGGACGAGGCCTCCTGTGAGATGACAAGGAGAGACAAGCAGGCAGCGGAGAGGATAGAGGAGGTAATGTCCCGACTCGGGGGGGAGCTCGAGGAGCTGGAGGCGGGAGACCTCATCGATAGCGAGATGATTGAAAGGCAGCGCCTGCCGAGGCAGGAGATAGCCCATATCCACCAGGAGCTGGCTCAGGCTAGGGAGGAGGTAATGAACTCCCTGGCTGCCAGGATAGAGGAGGTGGAGGAAATTCACCCCATGATGCTGCTCTCCGAGGGAAGGTATCAGGAACTGAGGGATAATTACCTGGATGTCTTCGAGGCAGGGATAGGGGCTGAGGCCATCCTTAACATCCTGAAGCGCCTCGACCTTGCGGAGCTCAGGGAGAGCCTCTCCAGGGGGTCCCGCTCCACCTCAGGGCAGAAGAGGAAGAAGGCGATAAAGCGCCTGAGGGTTGTGGAGGCCTTCAGGAGGAGCGGGGCTAAGCCGGAATGGATGATAGTAACGGTTTTGCCGGTCCTGCCCCCTGACCTGAGGCCGATGGTTCAGCTCGACGGGGGGAGGTTTGCCACCAGCGACCTGAACGACCTCTATCGCCGCGTGATAAACAGGAATAACCGCCTCCGCCGCTTAATCGACCTCGGGGCACCGGAGATCATTATCAGGAACGAGAAGAGGATGCTCCAGGAGGCGGTAGACTCCCTCATCGACAACGGGAGGAGGGGGAAGCCGGTCACCAGCGGGGGGAACCACAAGCTGAAGTCCCTCTCCGATATGCTGAGGGGGAAGCAGGGGAGGTTCCGCCAGAACCTTCTAGGAAAGAGGGTTGACTATAGCGGGCGTTCAGTGATCGTGGTTGGCCCTGAGCTGAAGCTCCATCAGTGTGGACTCCCCAAGAGGATGGCCCTTGAGCTTTTCAAGCCATTTGTCATCCGCCGACTGGTAGAGCAGGGTTATGCCCATACCATCAAGAGCGCCAAGAGGCTGGTGGATCGGGCCAAGCCTGAGGTCTGGGATATACTGGAGGAGGTGATCAAGGAGAGACCGATCCTCTTAAACCGTGCACCAACCCTCCATCGTCTTGGCATCCAGGCCTTCGAGCCGGTCTTGATCGATGGGAGTGCCATCCAGATCCACCCCCTTGTGTGCACCGCCTTCAATGCCGATTTCGATGGCGACCAGATGGCGATCCATATCCCCCTCTCCAAGGCAGCCATCCGTGAGGCGAGGGAGGTGATGCTATCAACCAACAATATGCTCCTACCAAGCTCCGGAGAGCCGGTGATAGCGCCAACCCTTGATATAGTTCTTGGCTGCTATTATCTCACCTCCATCCATCCATGGGCCAAGGGAGGGATATTTGGAAGCTTCGATGAGGCGAGGCTCGCCCATGAGCTTGGGGGGCTAGAGTTGGGGGCAGAGATCGAGGTGAGGGATAAGGGTGGCCAACGTATAAAGACAAGCGCCGGCCGCATCATCTTCAATGAGGTCATCCCCGAGGAGTTCGGCTTCCTGAACAAGGCGATGGATAAGCAGGCACTTAAGGCAGTGATTGCCGAGTGCTACAAGCTGCTGGGAAAAGAGAAAACCGCCACCCTCGCCGACGATATCAAGCAACTCGGCTTCCACTACGCCACAAAGTCAGGGACAACCATCTCTATGAATGATATAGAGGCCCCCCAGAGCAAGGTCAAGCTCCTTGAGGAGGCGGAGGGAATGATCGCTGAGATCGAGAGGCAGTATCAGAGGGGACTTATCACCGATGACGAGCGCTATAATTCCGCAATCAATACCTGGACCGAGGCCACATACAAGCTCTCAGATGCCATCAGTGAGTCTCTTCCCCGCTACGGCGGCATCTATATGATGGCAACATCAGGGGCGAAGGGGAACATAGCCCAGATAACACAGATGGCCGGGATGAGGGGCCTTATGACAGACCCGTCTGGAAGGATAATCGACTTCCCCATCCGCTCCAGCTTCCGTGAGGGGCTATCAGTTCTGGAATACTTCATCTCCACCCACGGGGCTCGAAAGGGCCTGGCCGATACCGCCCTCAGGACTTCAAACAGCGGCTACCTCACCCGCCGTCTCATCGATGTCTCCCAGGATGTCATCGTCCTCGAGGATGACTGTGGCACAACAAGCGGCATCTGGCTAGGGGAGTCTCAAAGGGAAGGCATCCTCACCCCACTTTCCGAAAGGATCATTGGCAGGAGGGCCGCTTCAAGGATAGTCCACCCCCAGAGCGGTGAGCCCATCCTTGAGAGGGGTGAAGAGATCGATGAGGAGAAGGCGAGCGAGATAGTCTCCTGTGGGATCAGTGAGGTCTATGTTCGCTCCCCTCTCACCTGCCAGTCATCGCGGGGGGTCTGCCGGCGCTGCTATGGGAGGAGCCTTGCCACGGGAAGGGCGGTCGATATAGGGGAGGCGGTGGGGATCATCGCTGCCCAGAGCATAGGCGAGCCCGGGACCCAGCTCACATTGAGGACATTCCACACCGGTGGAGTCGTCGGCCAGGATATCACCAGCGGCCTCCCCAGGGTTGAGGAGCTCTTTGAGGCCAGGGCACCAAAGGGCCATGCCATCATCTCCGAGATTGACGGGACAGTAGGCATCACCCAGACCGACGGGACCTACAGGATAAGGGTTACCTCAACCGAACTATATCGTGATGAGTACCCGCTACCACAGGGGTGTGTGCGCCTGGTGGGTAGTAATGAATGGGTTGAAATAGGGACATCACTGGCACGGGTTCCAACCCCTGCAACTGAAGAGGAGGAGATAGCCTCGCTTTCCCCAGCGATCGTCGCCAGGGTAGCGGGGAGGGCTCAGTTCGAGGGGGAGCAGCTCTTCGTCTCCTATGAGGAGAGGGAAGAGCGGGAATATGCTGTCCACAGCCTCAAGAATCCTTGTGGAGGACTGTGCCCATGTCATGGCAGGGGAGCAGCTTACCGATGGCCCGGTCAACCCCC
>DAOWNJ010000054.1 GCA_030642645.1 Dehalococcoidia bacterium
ATCTCGATATCCGTCGCCTGGCCGGTCACCCCGCCTGATGGCTGATGCATGTGGATAGTAGAATTGGGGAGGGCATAGCGCTTTCCTTTTGTCCCGGCGGACAGGAGAACAGTGCCCATGCTTGCTGATAAACCAACACAGATAGTGGAGATGTCGGGTCTGATAAGCTGCATGGTATCATAGATAGCAAGCCCGGCGCTGACGATGCCACCAGGACAATGGATGTAAATACTGATGTCCTTCTCCGGTTCCTCTCTATCCAGATAAAGAAGCTGAGCAATGGTGAGGTTTGCGACCTGGTCGTTTATCGGCATCCCCAGAAAGATGATCCGTTCCTTCAACAGAAGGGAGTATATATCGAAGGCATGCTCCCCCCTGGCACCGCTTTCAATCACCATTGGTATTATGCTCTCAGGCAGTATATTCATCTTTTTCGCCTCCTTCCTCAAGCTCGCTGGCTTTCCCTAAGGCTATCTCTGTAAGCCGCTCCAACGCCTTTCTGGAGAGCAGCATCTGCTCCAGGGACCTTCGGGATGAATCGAGCAGCCTTCTTACCTCCTCCCCCCTCTCCCCCACCCCCCTGGCCATAAGCTCGATCTCAGCATCTATCTCATCGTCAGATACCCTGAGCCCCTCCTCATCAGCCACCTTGCCCAAGACAAGGGAGGTAGTAACCCTCCTCGTTGCCATCGGGCGAAGCTCCTCTCCCAGCTCCTCCTCCGTCTTTTTGACCATCCTCAAATAGTCCTCCGGGTTCGTGCTCCCCTCCATTTCAGCGGTGATGCGGTCGATCTCCTGCTCTACGAGTATAGGTGGGAACTCAACCTCAGCCAGCTCAACCACCTCATCTACCAGCCTCTCCTCGAACCTCCTTCTCCCCCTCTCATCAGCCATCGCCTTCAGGTTATCAAATATACGCCTGCGTAGGAGCTCGATGCTCTCAAAGCCCACCGCCTTTGCGAACTCATCATCAGGTTCCGGGAGACGCCTCTGTTTTACCTCGCTCACCCTCACCTTGAAGAAATACTCGCTCGTGGATATATCCCCTGTGTCCAATTCCCGGGGGACAGAGATGGTGAATTCCTTCTCTTCCCCCCTCCCCATCCCCAGAAGCTGGTCGGCAAAGCCAGGAACCGGTGCCCCAGAGTTTGGGGCCACATTGTACTGGATACCCCTCTGGGATGAGAAGGGCTCCCCGTCAATGCTTCCCTCAACATCAATGGTTGCCAGATCGCCCAGAGCGACCTCCCTCTCCACCGGCTCCCAGATGGCAAACTGGCCCCGGGCCTGCTCCAGGGCAGCCTCGACCTCCCCCTCGCCTACATCGGCAACATCGGGCTCAAGCCTGAGATGATGGTAATCACCGAGCTCCACAGTGGGTCGGACAGCCACCGTTGCCCTGAACACCACCGGGTCGCTCTGGGTGAGCTCGATCTGAGGCCGGACGATGGCATCGATGCCCTCTTCCTGGATAGCACGGGCATAGGCCTCCGGGATGAGGTGCTCCATAGCATCCTCAAAGAGGGCATCCCTCCCCAGATGGCGCTCGAGCATAGCCCTTGGTGCCCTCCCTTTTCTAAATCCTGGGATATTTGTCTTTCTCACCAGGCGGCGATACGCCTCCTCAAGGGAGCGCTCCACCTCCTCAGTCTCAACCTCGATATTCAGGACAACCTGGCAATTCTCAACCCTCTCACTGGATACCTTCACAAACCTCCCCCTGAAATATTATACCATGAAAACCCCGCTCAATACCTAGTCATCCCGGATGGAGATATGTAGCTCACGAAGCTGGTCCTCACCGACCGGTGAGGGGGCATTGGTCATAATGTCCATGGCGCTCTGTGTCTTTGGGAACGGGATGACCTCACGGATGTTCTCCTCCCCAGCGAGGAGCATCACCACCCGGTCGATCCCAGGGGCGATCCCACCATGTGGCGGAGCCCCGTAATCAAATGCCTCAAGGAGGTGCCCAAATCGTTCCTTTACCTCCTCCTCTCCATAGCCTAGGAGGCGAAACACCTTCTCCTGAAGCTGGCGGTTGTGGATCCTGATGCTTCCGCTGGAGAGTTCGCAGCCATTGCACACAAAATCGTAGTGCCTTGCCTTCACCATCTGTGGTGCTGTATCGAGGAGGGGGATGTCCTCATCTCTCGGTGCTGTGAATGGGTGGTGCATCGGGTCCCACCTCCCACTATCCTCATTCCATTCAAATAAGGGATATTCAAGGATGAAGGCGAAGGCGAGAAGGTTTGGGTCAGCAAGTGATAGACGACGCCCCATCTCCTCTCGAAGCTGGCTCAGGGCATTATCAACCATCCTTTCCTCGCCGGCGATGATAAGGATGAGGTCCCCTATCCCAGCCCCAAAGCGCCCTGCTATCTCCCTGACCTGCTCAATAGTTAACGATTTTCTAGCGGCAGACCTCACCATCTCAAGGGTCAGCTCTTCCAAGCCTCCACCTGTATCCCCACCAAGGGCTATGCTCACCAGCCCATTAGCCCCCCTGGCCTTGACAAAATCAGCGAGCTCATCGAGCTGACGGCGGGAGTAGGAGGCACAGCCAGGAGCACAAATCCCCTTGACCCTCCCTCCCTCCAGGATGGCTGAGTGGAATGGGGTGAAATCCGTTCCGGCGACGACATCAGAGAGATCCCTTAGCTCCATTCCGAAGCGAAGGTCGGGTTTGTCTGTCCCGAAGCGGGCCATCGTCTCAGCGTAGGTGAGGCGTGGGAAAGGCTTGATAACCCTCATCTGGGGCTTTACTGCCTCCACAAGGGAGATGAACATCTCCTCAACGAGGCTCAGTATATCCTCCTCCTCAACAAAGCTCATCTCCATATCGAGCTGGGTGAACTCGGGCTGGCGGTCGGCGCGCTGGTCCTCATCCCTGAAGCACCTGGCGACCTGGTAATACCTCTCGAATCCGGCAACCATCAGGAGTTGCTTCAGCTGCTGGGGGGACTGGGGCAATGCGTAGAACCTCCCGGAGTAGAGGCGGCTGGGGACAAGGTAATCCCTTGCCCCCTCCGGGGTGCTCTTGATAAGTATCGGGGTCTCGATCTCAATAAATCCCCTTGAATCGAGGAAACCTCGCAGGAACCTGATCACCCGGTAGCGGAGGATGATGTTATCCCTCATCCTGGGGCGGCGCAGGTCGAGATAGCGGTAGTTGAGGCGGAGGCTCTCGTCCACATCAACATCTTCATTTATGTAGAATGGGGGCGTCTTGGATGGGCTCAATATCTCAGCCTGGAGAGCAACAACCTCGATGTCACCTGTTTTGAGCTTTGGGTTCTCGGTCCCTGGGGGGCGCCTCACTACCTCTCCTGAGACCCTGACCACATACTCGTTTCGCATCTCTTCAGCTATCTCATGTACTTCCTTTGATACATCGGGGTTGAAGACCACCTGCGTTAGCCCCTCGCGATCCCGGAGGTCGATGAAGATAAGCCCACCATGGTCGCGGCGTCGGTTGACCCATCCAGCGAGGGTAACCCTCTGGCCAGCTTGTTCTCTATTCAGCTCACCGCAGCTATGAGTCTTGAGCAAGAAACCCTTCCTTTAGAAAGTTGATAGATGCATTATATCCATTCGCAGGGGGCTTTTCAACTTCGACTGGATACCCCATATACTTGACTTGACTCTCACCCTGTTGCTAGAATCCTGTAAGCACTATTAAAAGGAAGGGGGGAGCAAATGTTCAAGACAAGGATAACCGAGATGCTGGGGATTGAATACCCCATAATCCAGGGAGGGATGGCAAGGGTATCGTGCCCTGAGCTTGCGGCGGCGGTATCCAATGCTGGCGGGCTCGGGATCCTCATCTCTGCGGGCCTCACTCCAGAAGGGCTCAGGGAGGAGATCAAAAAGACGAAAAGCCTTACCGACAAACCGTTTGGGGTGAATATCAGCCTCTTCCCCTCAATAGAGCCATTGCCAAATGATAAGTTCGTCGATGTCATAATCGATGAGGGGGTGGCGATGGTGGAGTCATCTGGGTTCAAGGGGCCAGATGAGTTTGTGGAGCCACTGAGGAAAGGGAATGTGAAGCTCATCCACAAGTGCGCCGGCGTCAGGTATGCGCAGACCGCGGAGAGGATGGGGGTTGATGCGGTGGCGGTGGTTGGCGTGGAGAATGGTGGTGCCGTCGGCACGCTCGATGTCGGCACCTTTGTCCTGATCCCGGCGGCGGTTAGCGCAGTCTCCCTCCCTGTTATCGCCGGAGGTGGAATTGGAGATGCCCGCGGTTTTGTAGCTGCCATGGCCCTCGGTGCTGAGGGGGTCGTCATCGGCACCAGATTCATGGCTACCACCGAGAGCCCAATTCACCCCAAGGCTAAGGAAAGGATGCTCCAGGCCAGGGAAATGGATACTATGGTCATCATGCGTGCCATCCGCAATAACCACCGCGTCCTCAAAAACCAAGCTGCTGAGGAGGAGTTGAAGCTGGAGGAGAGGGGGGCCCCCCTTGAGGAGATCCTAGAGGTAATAAGTGGTAAGGAAGCGGGGAGGGTTTTCTCTGATGGTGAGCTTGATGCAGGGATATTTGGCTGTGGTCAGGTTGTCGGGCTCATCAACGAGGTAGTAAGCGTCAAGGAGGTAATTGACGGGATAGTAAACGGGGCGATAACTATCCGCAAGAAGCTTGATGGTGTCCTACAGCCAGCATGAAGTTGTAGGGCTTTCCCTCTTGAGCGTGGTTTGGGGCCGAAAAGTGCTAGCACCTTTTCGGCCCCACTGATACCCTATAAAAGTGAGGGTTAATTGTGCCCAATGCCAGCCTGATCGCAATCTTCACCACATCCTTTGTCGTCGGACTCTCTGGAGCGATGATGCCAGGTCCCTTGCTGGCGCTCAATATAGGCGAGTCAGCGAGGAGGGGGTTCTGGGCAGGACCCATTCTGGTTGCAGGCCACGGGATTGCGGAGATCATATTACTGGTGGCCCTGGTGTTGGGGCTGGGGCAGTTCCTGGAAAAAAGCAGCGTCTCCAGCGTGATCGGGCTTGTTGGCGGCCTCTTCCTGATATGGATGGGGCTCTCCACCCTTAAGCGGGCGAGGAGAGAGGCTTCCCTCTTAGGTGTGAACCAAAAGGCTTCGGCACACCCCAGGGTGCTGGTCCTTAGTGGTGCTCTTGTCAGCATCGCCAACCCATTTTGGATAGTGTGGTGGGCTACGGTTGGGGCAGCATATGTCGCCTGGTCGCTTCAGCAGGGGGCCATCGGGGTGGTATCCTTCTATAGCGGCCATATCCTGTCCGACCTCGGCTGGTATAGCCTCATATCCCTCGTCATCGTTAGAGGAAAGAGGATAGTGAATGATAAGGTATACCGGGGCCTTTTAATCATCTGTGGGGTGACCCTTCTTGCCCTTGGCGGCTACTTCATAACCTCAGGGGCAGTGTTCCTCTTGGGTGAGTAGGGTGATATGCTGAAGCCTTCACTCCTCTTTATGATAGAGGAGCATGGTGTCATCGGCGAAACGCTCCCCTCTTGCCTGCTCAAACCTCTCTACAAGGTCGCTGACAGAAAGGCTAGACTTCTGGTCTCCATTGAGGTCGAGTATGATCCTCCCCGAGTCCATCATTATGAGCCTATTGCCATACTTTAGGGCATGCTCCATATTATGGGTGACCATAAGCGTGGTCAGCTTCTCCCGCTGGACAACCATCTCGGTCAGTTCCAGGATCCTCCTCCCTGTCTTAGGGTCAAGTGAGGCGGCATGCTCATCGAGGAGGAGAATCATTGGATTGCTTATGGTGGCCATTATTATTGAAAGGGCCTGCCTCTGTCCCCCCGAGAGGATTCCCACATTGCTCTTCAGCCGATCCTCCAGTCCGAGTCCGAGGGGAGCCAGTGCCTTATGAAATTGCTCCCTGAGCTCGTGGGTAACCCCCCTCCCCAGCCCTCTCCCCTTCCCGCGGAGGAAGGCCATGGACATGTTCTCCTCGATGGTCATCATCGATGCTGTGCCCATCATCGGGTCCTGGTAGACCCTCCCGATATACCTGGCCCGTTGATATTCTGGGAGCCTGGTAACATCGTTTCCGGCCAGGACGATCTGACCAGCATCCGGGGTATAGACACCGGCGATAGTATTGAGGAGGGTTGACTTTCCAGCGCCATTGCTCCCGATTATGGTTATAAACTCGGATGGATTGACCTGGAGGTCAATGCCATCAAGTGCGGCGATCTCCTCAACACTCCCCCTGAGGAAGACCTTCCTAAGTCCCTTTATGCTAAGCATGACCCCTCACCCTATTCATTATAGAGCTAAGCCACTCCCTTACCCTAGGGAGTGCGAGGACAAGAACCACCAGGACTGCGGTGATCAGCTTAAGATTACCGGGTGCAAGACCCATACGCAAGGCAACTGCGATGAAAAGCCGGTAGATAATGGAGCCCACCACTACACTGAATACGACCCAACCAATCCTCTTTGGTCGAAAGATGGACTCCCCTATTATCACAGAGGCAAGGCCTATTATGATCATCCCAATCCCCATGCCGATGTCAGCAAATCCTTGGTCCTGGGCAACAAGTGCTCCGGAGAGGGCGACCAAGCCATTGGAGAGTGAGAGACCTATGAGCTTGGTCTTATTGGTATCCACCCCAAGCCCCCGTATCATCTGCTCATTGTCCCCTGTCGCCCTGATGGCCAGGCCTATCTGGGTGTGGAGGAACCAGGTAAGTAGTAGAAGGAC
>DAOWNJ010000152.1 GCA_030642645.1 Dehalococcoidia bacterium
AGTGCTGATAGAACTCCTTAAGCTCTTCAACTATTACCTTTGCCATAGCACCCTCCTTCTAGATAACTACGCTTAAAGCCCCAGGGAGAACCGAAAAGCTTACCGGCGCCTCCCCAATGAGCTCACCATCGGCCTCTATAAGAACCCGCTCCGTGGACTCAAGCCGAGCACAATAAGCCCTTTTGAGGCTTATCTTAGGATGGGTGAGATGGGTCCCATTATAGACCCGGGGGAAGGTGTGCAGGAACTCAAGCCTCCCGACATCACCAACAACAACCACGTCCAGAAGCCCGTCCCCCAGCTCAGCATCGGGGGCAACCTTCATCCCACCACCAAAGTATGCCCCATTGCTGAAAGCCGCAAGCGAGACGCGAATGCCCTCGCTATGTCCATCAAGGGTGAGGGTTATATCCTTGTTATGATAGGTGAGGATAGTGGTGAGGAGGGCCAAGACATAGGGAATGGTGCCACCGAGGGCCTTTGACCTCTTCCCGGTGGCCTCGACGACCGTGGCAACAAAGCCAACGGCGGCATGACTTACGAAAAGCCTCCTCTGGTTATCCCCATACTCCATGACGCCAACATCTATCAGGGCCACCCTCCCCCCACTCAAGATGGAGCAGGCCTGGCCATAGTCCCTGGGTATCCCTAGGGAGCGGGCGAAGTCGCTGCCTGCTCCAGTGGAGATGACCCCCAGTCTAGCCGGGCAGACAGAATCTACCAGGCCATTTGCCACCTCATTGGCCGTCCCGTCTCCGCCGACAGCGACCAGGAGCTCATAACCATCCTGGGCAGCCTCTCTGGCGATCTCGATCCCGTGCCCCACCCCCTCGGTAAACTGATAGTCAAATTCGAGGCCATCCTCACGGAGCATCCTCCCGATGTGAGGCCACCTCCTCCTGGTAGCACCACCACCGGCAACGGGATTCACGATCACCTTGGCATAAGGGGAATTCACACCACCTCCAGGGCTATTTTAACCTAGCGAAAGGGCCTTCTCAATGGCTTCAAGATCGGTGGGGAGCTCGGCAATTGGCTCGGCACTACCTATAGCGGTGTCGGGGTCTTTAAGCCCGGCCCCGGTTATCACGCAAACGACTCTCCTACGGTCGAATTTCATCCCCTCTCTTTTGAGCTTGATAAGCCCGGCGAGTGATGCGGCAGATGCCGGCTCACCAAATATCCCCTCCCTTTTGGCGAGCAGGGTGTAGGATGAGAGGATCTCTTCATCGGTAACCGAGTCAATCGTCCCGCCCGACTCATCCCTGGCGGCTACAGCGCCATTCCAGCTTGCAGGGTTACCTATCCTTATCGCCGTGGCTATGGTCTGGGGCTCCTCAATAACATGCCCCCTGACGATAGCAGCGGACCCCTCCGCCTCAAAGCCCATCATCCTCGGTCTCTTTTTGGCTATCCCTTGAGCATGATACTCACAAAAACCCTTCCAGTAGGCGGTTATATTGCCAGCATTCCCAACGGGTACAGAAAGGTAATCAGGGGCATCACCGAGCTGGTCAACAATCTCAAATGAGGCGGTCTTCTGCCCCTCGATTCGGTTGGGGTTTATGGAGTTTACCAGGGTAAATGGGTATTTTTTGGTGAGGGCCCTCACCAGCTCAAGGGCCTGATCGAAGTTGCCATCTATGGCGATTATCCTTGCCCCGCAGGCAAGTGCCTGGGCAAACTTCCCCAGGGCAACCCTTCCCTTGGGAACGATTATATAGGTCGTAAGTCCGAAGCG
>DAOWNJ010000015.1 GCA_030642645.1 Dehalococcoidia bacterium
ATTTATCGAGGACGGAATTGAGGACCCCTTTTATAGTGCAAGTAGACAGAAGACCACCATTATAAGCTGTGACTGCTCCCAGCCAAAAGAAACCTGCTTCTGCACATCATTGAATCTGAACCCCTACCCTGAGGCTGGGTTTGATCTCAATATCTCTCGGCTTTCCGAGGGCTTTATCGTTGAGACTGGCTCGGAAAAGGGGAGGAACATCGTAGAGGAGAATAGTTCCCTCTTCTCCTTGCCAACCGATAGCCAGATCGAGGAGAGGGGGAGGAATCGGTCGAAGACGCTTCAAGAGGTAAGGGGAAATAACGAGGCCTTCAGCTCCAAGAAGAGCTATCGGCAGATATTGAATGAGGGTCTGGAGTCTCACATCTGGGATAGGCTGGCGAGGGAGTGTTTGGGGTGTGGAGCCTGCACCATTATCTGTCCAACATGTCATTGCTTCTTACTCTATGACCAGAAGGAAAACGAGGGGTTTGAAAGGGTAAAGGAATGGGATTTTTGTTATTTCCCAGGATTTGCCAGGGTTGCTGGCAGGGGGAATCCAAGGCCAAGGCTGAGCGATAGGTTCAAGAATCGATATATTAAAAAGTTTGACTTCTTCCAGGAGAACTTTGGTATCGATGCATGCACTGGCTGTGGACGATGCATTGAAGTCTGTCTAGCAGAAATAGATATACGCAAGGTATTCCAGGAATTGGAAGTAACCTAGGAGAGAGAGATTGGAGAACCCATATCTGCCAAGAGAAGCAGTGATCGAAGAGGTTATCGAGGAGAGCCCCACCATTAAGACCTTTGTGATAAGGCCAAAGGAGAGGCTCGAATTCAAGGCGGGGCAGTTCATTGCGCTAACCGTTCCTGGTCTGGGTGAGTCACCATTCACTCCCTCCTCATCACCATACCGAGAGGAAGAGATAATAGATGTTACTATTATGAGGGCGGGGAGGAATACATCGGCCCTTCATAATATGAAGCCAGGAGCGGAAGTGGGTATTCGTGGCCCATTCGGCACGCCATACCCACTCGGGGATTTTGAGGGCAAGGAGGTATATGTTGTCGGGGGAGGGGTTGGGTTTGCACCTCTGAGGTCTCTGCTTTTCGCCTTTTTGCACGATTTCAAGAGGTATAAGCGGATCTATCTTCGCTATGGTTCCCGCAGCCCTGTTGACAGGATATACAAGGGTCTGCTCCAGGAATGGGAAGGAGATAGCAGGATAGACCTTGTCCAAACGGTGGATGTTGGTGACGAGACATGGAGCGGAAATGTGGGGGTGGTTACAACTATATTGAAGAAGGAAGATATCCAGGACTACCAGAATAGCGTTGTCATAAGCTGCGGCCCCCCGGTAATGATCAGGTTTGCAACCAGAAGCCTCCTTGAGATGGGCTTCACCCCGGAGAATATCTATCTCTCTATGGAGAGGAATATGAGTTGCGGCATCGGGAAGTGTGGGCACTGCCGACTGGGTAATTACTATGTATGTAAGGATGGGCCGGTCTTTAGATATGATAAGATTAAGGATATTCCGGACCTCTTTGAGTAGGTGATAATGGTGGAGAAAAGGTCAGTATGTCTCTTCTGCTCCCTGGGGTGCGGGCTTGGAATAGAGGTTGATGGGGGAGGTGCTCTGGGCATTGAATACTACCCAGAGCACCCGGTTAATAATGGGAGGCTTTGCCCCAGGGGTCATTATGCTTTGGAGCTATTGAATCACCCTCACAGGCTATATGTGCCTCAAATCAGGGATGGGGAAGGGCTGAGGAAGGCTTCCTGGGATGAGGCCCTTAACCTTTTGGCCACCAGGATCGATGAGACCAGAAAAAGCTATGGCCCCCAGTCAATCGGGATCGTTCTTGACCCCAACCATACCAATGAAGAGGTAGAGGCTGGGCTGAGATTGGCCGAGGCTATCGGAACGAGCAATTTTTCCTGTAGTTTCTCTCCAGAGGACTATGGCCTCTTGAAGGGTTTGAGGGGGCTGTCTTATAGTGAGATAAAGGCTGAGGAACTGGAGGAGTTCAATTGCATCTTGGTAATTGGAAGCCTATTCGAAAGCCATCCCATTCTGGCAAAGCGGGTGATAGGTGCTAAATATAAGAAGAGGGGGAACAGCCTGATCGTTATTGACCCCCAGCGGACAAACACCGCTTTGTTTGCAAATATCCATCTCGAGAATAGACCTGGAAGCGAGGCCCTGGTGCTTGCCGGGATATTGAAGTCCCTAATTAAGGGAGCCTCAGAGGAGGCCGTCGGGAAGTGGGGGGGGGAGCTGAAGGCTGGCCTGGAGAATATCCCTGATGAAGCTATATCGCAGGCGAGCGGCATCAGGATGGGGCAGCTCGCTGAGGCAGCAAGGGTTTTCAATGATTCTGAGAAGGGGGTGGTCATCCTGTCTCCAGGCTTTGGGAGGCATCGAGGTCTCCCGGAGCTGGCCCAGCTTTCCATTCTGCTGGCAAACCTATCCAAGGGTGAGAAGGGCATTCTTCCCCTTTTCACCTTCGGCAATGCGCTGGGTTCATATAGGGCGGCCCCCAATCCAGTGAAGACCTTCCCACAGTTGATTGAGGATGCATCGGGGGGCGGAATAAAGTTGCTGCTCCTCTTCGGTGAGGATATACTTTCAGCATATCCCAGTGAGGCAGTCCAAAAGGCGATAGGACAGGTTGAATTTCTGGTGTCCGCAGGCCTTTTCCCCTCTGAGATAAGCAAATTCGCTCATATTGTACTTCCCAGTGCCTCGTGGCTTGAGAAGAGCGGAACGGTAAGCTCTTTTAAGGGTAGGGATCAGGTACTGGAGCCAGTCCTGCCCCCGCCGGGCATTGCCAGACCCGATCTTGAGATCATGTCTCAACTGGCCACGAGACTCGGGTTTTCCCTGGAGCCGAAGGCTCAACGAAAAGCAGAGAAGGGCATCTCCATCGACATACAGGGGTTGATCCGGGGGGTAGCGAGCCTTCCCAAAGAGATGACCGCCGAGGAAGAGGGGGCAAAGGAGGAGTATCCCTATCTCCTGGTGGGTGAGGAGAATTCGATACATTTCGCCGATGGCTCGATCACCCGTAATTTTGGTTGGGCAATGGAGGTATTGCCCTCTCCATATATAGAGATCAACACCAGGGATGCGGAGAAATTGGGGCTTGATGGTGGGGGCGAGGTTCTGGTGAGGTCCCGTAGTGGCGAGAGCACCCTGCCGGTTCAGATCACCGATAGGATACCCCAGGGTGTGTTGTTTGCCCCCAGCCACTTCCCCCAGGTGCGGTGCCTTTACGGTTGGAGGATAGACCCAGACCTGGGTTATCTTGAATCAAGGCCGGAGAGGGTTTCCCTTATGGTGAGAGATTAAATATGGCTAAGAGGGTTTTCGTCAATCTGGACTATTGCATTGGCTGTGGAAGTTGCTCCGCTGCCTGCTATTATTCCCATAATGGTTTCACTAATGTTCATTATGGCTCGGTGCCGGAGGCAACCATCCCCTTCATCTGCCGCCATTGTGAGGACCCGGCGTGTGTTGCCGCCTGCCCTAATGGGGCGATCAAGAAGCTGGATAACGGGGTTATAAAGAGGATGAACATGCTATGTGTTGGCTGCGGCTCGTGTTCCCTTGCCTGTCCATTTGGAGTCATCGATCCCGGTATCCGCTCATACACTATTTTGAAGTGTGACCTTTGCATTGAGCGTTTAGCCGATGGAAAGGAGCCGGCCTGCGTTACGGCCTGCCCCTCAGGGGCACTAAGGTTTGAGGGGGTATCTGAGGTAAGCGAGGAATACATCCTTATTGGGGGGAGGGTGGGAGGACAACATCCCATCTTTAGGAGGAGATAGACTTGAGTGTTACTCTCCCGTGGGATATATTTTTCATAATAATATTCCCCGGCTTTCTGTTCACCGCGGCGGTAGGGTTATTTTCGACCTGGGTGGATAGGAAGGTATCGGCGAGGATCCAGTGGAGGGTTGGGCCCCCATGGTATCAGCCGTTTGTTGATATCATAAAGCTTTTGGGGAAGGAGAACATCGTTCCCACAGGCACAGGAATGACAGGCTACCTGGTCTTCCCCATCATCGGGTTCATCGCTGTAGTGCTGGTCTCCACTATCCTATGGGTGACAAACTGGTTCCCTGAGGCTACCTTCGTCGGCGATATTATAGTGGTTATATATCTGCTCTACCTTCCAGCGATTGGCATAATAGCCGGTGGCTCAGCCTCAGGGAATCCCATGGGCTCGATTGGTGCGAGCAGGGAGATGAAGCTCATGCTGGCCTACGAGCTGGTCTTCCTGGTCGCTATCTTCACCCCGGTGGTTGCGAGCGGAGGCACGCTCTCTCTCGGAGGGCTTGTGGGTTATCAGGCAGCAAATGGATGGATGCTTGGCAATGCCTCCTGTATAGTCGCCTTCATTGTCTCGCTTGTATGCATTCAGGCCAAGCTTGGCCTGGTTCCATTCGATATCGCTGAGGCGGAGACCGAGATTATCGCTGGTCCCTATACTGAGTACTCCGGGGCAGCATTGGCTGTGTTTAAGTTGACAAAGGCGATGCTGCTGTTCGTCCTCCCAATACTTCTGATAGCAGTCTTTATGGGGGGTGCCTGGTCGCCGTGGACAATCCTGGAGTATCTACTTATATTGGTCTTTATTATCCTGGTAAAGAATACCAACCCAAGGATCAGGGTTGACCAGGCTATAAGGTTCTTCTGGGTTCCGTGCCTGATACTGAGCGTTATTGGAATAATCCTGGCAGCGGTAGGTTTGTAGGATGGGCATAAAAACCTGGGCGCTAAAGAAATCACCTTGGGTGTTCCACCTCAACACCGGCTCATGTAATAATTGTGATATAGAGATACTGGATGCCCTGACCCCAAGATTTGATCTGGAGAGGTTTGGAATCCTCCTTGTGGGAAGCCCAAGGCATGCCGATGCCCTTCTTGTTACCGGCCCGGTGACAATGCAGGCTGCTCCGAGGCTCAGGCATGTCTATGAGCAGGCGGCCAAGCCCTGCCTGGTCATAGCGGTTGGCAGTTGCGCCTGCTCCTGCGGCATCTTTGATGGAAGCTACCATATCGTGGGTCCGGTGGACAAGATAATCCCGGTGAACATATATATCCCTGGTTGCCCCCCAAAGCCTGAGGCGATTATCTCTGGGGTGATGAAAGCACTTAATAGTCTATAGGGAAAGAAGAAGATGGCTGAAGAAGATATTATCCAGATGGTGAAGGGAAGGTTCCCGGATAAGGCAATGGAAGCGCGACAGGCGTCCCCCAATAGGGTTTATATCAATGTGAAAAAAGAGGATGCCAGGGATGTGGTAGGGTATCTCTTCCAGGAGTTGGGTGGGCGTCTCATTACTGCTAGCGGGGTTGATACCAGGGCCGGGATCGAGATCCTGTATCATATGGCCTTTGATAAGAAGCAATACAAGATAGTTACTGTAAGGGCGCTGGTTCCAAAAGCATTCCCCGAGATAGATTCAATGGCCATCGTCATACCTGGAGCAGCATGGATTGAGAGGGAGATTCACGATCTCTTTGGGGTGAATTTCATAGGTCACCCCGACCTCAGACGACTTATACTGGCAGATGATTGGCCGGAGGGGAAATACCCTTACCTCAGGGAGGAGAAGGCATGACTATTATACCTATTGGCCCCTATCACCCTTCACTGGAGGAGCCGGAGCTTTTTCGCCTGACGGTTGAGGGGGAGAAGATTGTTGATTGCGATTGGAAAACCTCTTATAACCACCGTGGAATAGAGAGGATAGCTGAAGGTAAGACATATGACCAGTGCCTCTTTCTGGTGGAGAGGGTTTGCGGGATATGCTCAGCCTCTCACCCGATAGCGTTCTGCAATGCTGTCGAGGACATGGCGGGGATTGAGATACCGGAGAGGGCGCGGTATATCAGGAGCATAATAGCTGAGCTTGAGAGGCTCCACAGTCACCTTCTCTGGTTTGGGCTCGCCGGACACTATATTGGCTATAATACTGTCTGGATGTGGGCGTGGAGATACCGAGAGCCAATCCTCTACCTATTTGAGAAGATAACCGGAAACAGGCAGTCCTACGCAATGATGAAGGTCGGTGGGGTAAGGCAGGATATAAAGGATGAAGACCTGCCTGATATAATGAAAGTAGTCGATGACCTTGAGCCAAAGCTCAATATGTTTATCGGCGTTGCCCTGGATGACCCTGTGCTCGCCGCAAGGATGAAGGGCGTAGGGAAGTTCTCCAGGGAGGATGCTATAAATTATTGTGTGGTTGGCCCAACAGCCCGGGCAGCGGGGATAGACATGGATGTCCGCCGCGACGAGCCCTATGCCGCCTATGACAGGGTTGACTGGAAGGTGATTTTAGGGGAAAGTGGCGATGTTTTATCTCAGGCAGTGGTCCGCCTCCTCGAGCTGCTGGAGTCGGTAAAGATAATCAGGCAGTGCCTTAGAGAGATGCCTCACGGGCCGATCTCGGTTGAGGTGCCTGAGATTCTCCCTGGTGAGGGGATAGGTCGTGAGGAGGCGCCAAGGGGGGAGTGCTTCCACTATGTCCGTTCAGATGGGGGGAACTGCCCGGTAAGGCTCAAGATCCGCGCCCCTACATATAATAATATCCCGACCTACAAGGTAAGGGTAATAGGGGAAACTATATCCGATGCTACCATTATCTTGGCTTCGATTGATCCCTGCTATAGCTGCACGGAGAGGATGATAAGGGTGGTGGAACAGGGCAGGGAAACGATGGGCTGGTCCGACCTTCTCACCCTCTCCCAGGAGAAGACAAAGCGAATTATGAGGGAAATGGGCTTTAATGAGGAAGACGCCTTTCGGGGGTTGAGGATATGAGTTTGAGCCCGGGTATTCTTCTCATCACGATATTCCTGCCCATGGCGGCAGGGCTACTGTGTCTCCTTGTTCCCGATAGGGTGAGGTGGGGGAGGGAGAGCATTGCCGTAGCCACCACCCTCGCTGTTTTCGTGATAGCCATCCTGATATTTATTGCCCCGGAGCTTAGGTTCCAGACCGGGGAGATCGGGTTGGGGATAAGGTATCTCGACCTCTACTCCTATAGCTTTAGCTCCTTCCTCCTGATGTTCTCTTCCCTCTTCGGACTGCTTATCTCCCTCTTCTCCATCAGGTATATGCAGGGGAGGGGAAGGCTCAGGGAGTACTATTTCTACCTCCTCCTCACATTAGGGGCAACAAATGGGGCGTTCCTGTCCGATAACCTCATCCTTTTCCTGGCATTCTGGGGTATCGTCATGGTGACGCTCTTTTTGCTCACCACCATCGGCTCAAGGGATGCCTCTCCTGAGAGGGTATTTGATGCCGGCCACAAGAGCCTGATGATCATAGGTGGTGCAGACATGGCGCTGCTCTTGGGCATTGGCCTCCTTTGGTATCTCAGCGGCACATTTACCATGAGCGCTATCACTCCTCAAAGCGGGGGAATGGCAACAGCAGCGTTTGTCCTCATCATGCTTGGCGCCATATCCAAGGCAGGAGCAATGCCACTTCATAGCTGGATACCAAACATGGCTGAGGCAGCCCCTACATCGGTCATGGCATTCCTCCCTGGCTCACTGGATAAGCTGCTGGGCATCTATCTCCTCTCAAGGATGGTCCTTAATTTCTACGAGTTTAGTCCGGGTTGCCCTATGAGCCTTCTTCTTATGATCATCGGGGCTGTGACCATTATCGCCGCGGTGATGATGGCTATGGTTCAGCATGATATGAGGAAGCTCCTCTCCTTCCATGCGGTATCACAGGCCGGCTACATGGTCCTGGGCATCGGAACCGGAACCCCAATAGGGGTCGCTGGTGGAATCTTCCATATGTTAAACAACTCCATCTTCAAGAGTGGCCTCTTCCTTTCTGGTGGCTCTGTGGAGCACGGGACAGGAGAGAACGACCTGGGGAAGCTCGGGGGGCTTGCCAAGGCGATGCCAATTACATTCATCGCCTGTCTTATCTGTGCACTGTCCATCTCCGGTGTTCCCCCATTTAATGGCTTCTTTTCCAAATGGATGGTGTATCAAGGGATTCTGGAGGCGGGGGCTTCCCAGTTCTGGATATTCCTCATAGCTGCTATGTTTGGTAGCGCCCTGACCCTGGCATCCTTCGTGAAGCTCATCCACTCCACCTTCCTGGGGCAGAAACCGAGGGAGCTTGAGGGGGTGAAGGAATCTGGCATCTCCATGACCATCCCGCTGATAGTCCTGGCCGCCCTGTGTGTGGTATTCGGGGTATTTGCCCAGCTTCCTATAACACAATTCATCGCCCCGGTGGTAGGGCCGGTCACTGTGAGCGGCGTATGGAGCCCCACACTTGCCACCGTCCTTCTGCTCGTTGCCCTGGCTATAGGGCTCATCATCTACTTTATCGGCAAGATAAGGGTCACCAGAGAGGTCCCTATGTATATTGGAGGGGAGACTCTTGACCCTGTCGAGACAAGCGTCCCTGGAACCCGATTCTATGACACCATAAGGTTCATGGGCGTTTTCTCCGGGCTTTACAGGAGGGGGGAGGAGGCGGTCTTCGACATCTATTCGTATGGGAAATATGTCCTCCCGGTAACCCGGGTTTTGAGTGTATTACACAATGGTCGTCTGACGACCTATGTCTCATGGTGCCTCTGGGGGCTCATCATCCTGTTCCTTATACTGGTTGGGGTAGGGTAAAGGCTTATGGTAGCAGTGAATGTTCTTTTGGGGTTGATGATACTGGCAGGGCTTGTTGCCCTGGAGATGAGGAATCTCAGAGTGGCTATCTACTCCCTGGGTGCTGGAGGGGTTCTATTCATCGTTATCTCATTTCTCATGGGTGCCCTTGAGGTAGGGATCGGTGGAGTCATACTCGTCGCTATCTTGATACCCTTGCTCATCTGGGCTGTGGGCAGGACTACCGGTGAGGACACCACCGCGAGGATGAGGCTGGAGGTGAATGAGATATTTGTGTTGATCTCCATAGTTGCGTTTATCGTCGTGTTGCTGGTGGTCATTATTCCTCTATTCCCTGAGCTCCCCTCAGTGCCAGAGGCAGTTGAGGGTCCTATGGGCTTGAGCATCCTCAGGGAGGTTCTCGTCCTCCTGGCGGCACTGGCGGGTGTCTGGGCTGTCTTGAGATTGGTGGGAAGGAGGGGCGACAAATGATAGCCACCTATACCCTCTGTGCCATCCTCTTCCTCGTTGGGCTTTATGGCGTGGTGAGGAGGAAAAACCTGATAAAGGTCATTATTGGCATTGCCATTATGGTTCAGTCAGTAGGGCTAGTCTTTGTTGTTCTCGGCTATAGTGAAGGGGGGGTTGGGGGAATATCACAGACAATGGGGCTGGTTGCCCTCATTGGTGGGCTTGCGGTGATGACGCTCATGATTGCGACATCGATTCGCCTTCACCAGAAGTATGGCACTTCTGACATCAGTGAGATAAGGAGGCTTAAGGGATAGGGATGTTACCGCTACTATTCGTAGTTATTCCACTTGGGGCGGCGCTGGTCATCTTCCTGCTCTCCAGGGTCTGGGAAAGGGCAGGAGACCTATTCGCCAATTTGGCAACCCTTTCCTTATTCGTCATCTCACTAACACTTGTTGGCCCTATCCTGAGAGGGGATACCTTTGCCTACAACCTTGGGGCAACATCTCCCCTGGGGATACATTTCACCATTGACGGTCTGAGCCTCCTTATGCTGATCACCATCAACCTGCTTTGCTTTATGTCCAGTTTATATTCGGTGAACTATATGGAGAGGTATACGGCAAAGCCGAGGTACTACATCCTCCTCATGCTGATGATCATGGGGATGAATGTGGTTGTCCTTGGGGCTGATCTCGTCAATCTCTATATAGGTGTAGAGATCGCCGCCATCGCCTGCTATGCCTTGATCGCCTTCGGTGTAGAGCATGAATACCTTGAGGCCTCATTCAAATATCAGATAATGGGAACGGTGGCCACACTGTGCATCCTTCTGGGGATAGCCCTGATCTACAGGACAGCCGGAACCCTGAATATAGTCGAGCTCTACGATGCGGTGGCAGCTGCGGGGGGGATGGGGAACCCGATACTGGTCTTCTCCTCTGTCCTCTTCCTTGGGGGCTTTGGGCTTAAAGCGGCCTATATACCGTTCCACGCCTGGCTTCCTGATGCCCACTCGACCGCCCCAACCCCTGTCTCGGCTATCCTTTCTGGTGTGTTCATAAAGGTAGTCGGGCTCTACTGCATGATAAAGGTCTTCTTCAGCATCATCGGCCTAACCCCTGCCTTCTCGATGGTCTTGATGGTTCTGGGGGCGATTTCCATTATCGTGGCTGTTCTTCTGGCACTGGCTCAGTGGGACTCCAAGAGGCTCCTGGCCTATAGCAGCATAGAGCAGATGGGCTTCATCCTTTTGGGCATAGGAATAGGAACGCCCCTGGGGATCCTCGGTGCTCTATTCCACCTTATAAATCATGCTACATTCAAGTCTCTCCTGTTCTTGGATGCAGGATCGGTTGAAACAGCTACCGGAACAAGGGACTTGAAGGAGTTAGGGGGCCTCAATCAGAGGATGCCGGTCACCGGGGTTACCACTGCTATTGCCTCCTTCTCTATCAGCGGTTTCCCTCCATTTAATGGCTTCTGGAGTAAGCTTATAATCATCATCGCCCTTGTCCAGGCTATTGGAATAGGTTATCCGGGCTTTGCCCCGGCCTATATCACCTTTGCGGTAATCGCTTTAGTGGGAAGCATATTGACCATGGCCGTATTTCTGAAGCTGGAGAGGCATATATTCTTCGGGAGCCTCCCCGAGAAATTGGCGAAGGTAAGAGAGGTCCCCTGGCTTATGTGTGCCCCAATGATAATCCTGGCTGCGGTATGTATAGGTGTGGGGATAGCTTTCCCCTGGGTGATTGGAAATCTCCTTGACCCGGCTGTCGGCGTTCTGTCAGTGTTTGGCCTAGGGGGATAGGTAAAAAAATGGCAACTATAAGAAGACCGAAGATTCGAGAGCTAAGAGAAGCGATTACTGCCCTGATTAAAGGGCCATATACTATTAAATATCCGCGTGAGCCTTCTATACCCCCGGAGACATACAGGGGGAAGCCGGAGTATGTTGAGGAGTACTGCGTCGGCTGTGGTGCCTGCAGCCAGGTCTGTCCTGCCAGGGCTATTGAGGTGAGCGATGAGATCACCGGCCCCCGATCCGGGGTGAGGAGGATAACCCTGCATTACGACCACTGCATTTTCTGTGGTCAGTGTCAGAGGAACTGCATAACCGGAATGGGGATCAGGCTTACAAATGAATATGACCTTGCCACTTTCGACAGAAAAGAGGCGGTGGTTGGTGTTGAAAAGGAGCTGGTCCTGTGTGAATATTGCGGAGCAGTCATAAGCACCGTAGACCACATCCGCTGGATAGCCGAGGGGATGGGACCGAAGGCCTATGCCAGTTTAGGCCTGGTTCTGGCACTCCATGAGAGGTTGGGGTTGGTGGGGGAGACTGCTCCCCGTGGTGATATACCCATAGGCAGGTCCGACCATGTAAGGCTCTTATGCCCCAAATGTCGCCGCGAGCTGATCGTGAGGGAGGAGTGGGGCTAGGTTAATGAGTGATGAGTTTGAGGCAAACCTTGGGAAGGAGTTGGCTGATGCAGACAAGGTGGTCATCTTGGGCGTTGGCAATGAACTCCGTGGTGATGATTATCTTGGCCTGGCGGTAGCAAGAGAGCTTGAGAAGGCTATTTCCTCAGAGAAGTATCAGGTAATTGTGGCCTGGAGCGCCCCGGAGAACTTTACTAGGGAGATAAAAGAGGCTTCCCCTTCTCTGGTTCTATTTATTGATTCCGCAGATATGGGGAAGGAGCCGGGCTGCATCGAGATAATCGAGAAAGACAGGATAGCCAATATAACCTTTTCAACCCACAACCTCCCCCTATCAATCCTGGCCGATTACCTGACTTCAGAGGTGGGCTGCAGGGTCGTTATCGTCGGCATCCAGCCTGATTTGGGTGGGGGATCATCTGGGGTTGAGGAGGCGGTGGAGAGATTAGCCGCGGTCCTTTGCTGACAGGGTATTTACCACTCCCCATTCTAATATAGCTGCCCCATTTGCCATTCGTTTCAAGTAGTCTCTACCAGGTAGCAACATCGTTTTAAACAGTAAATCGAAAACGATACCACAAATCGGAGCGAAATCGCAAAGCCCAAACTGGCAAGCAACCACGCTTCTCTTCAGCCAATTAGACGGAGCTAATGGCCTCTACTATTCAGTTACTCAGCCTTGGTGAACTGCCCTGATAGGTGGAGCATCAGGAGGGTGCAGAACGTACCGAGTGCGATGATCCTGAAGATAGTCCCGACGAGGATTGTGGCTCCTATAAACCATGCAGGGGCGAAACCTATGCTTTCCAGAATGAGGGCCAGAACAGCCAGCCCTGCAACAACCCATGCCAGGATAAAGAGGACGAGTCTATTTTTGAACCAGTCTGAAAGGTAGAGCAGCAGAAAACAGCCCGTTATCCCTATGAAGGCCGCTTCGCAGAGCCCACCGAAGCCAAGGGCTCCGCCCCAGCCGATGGCGGTGAGGATCAGGGCCAGAGCGGCTGCCCCGGCCACAACCCATGCCGAGATAAAGTAGACCTTCTTCATCGTTGTCATCTCAGAGAAACCAAGCCGTGCCTTCTCAGGCTCCATTGCAATCTCTTGAGGCTCTGTCATGCTTCACCTCCTCGACTTATTAGCTTTATTTAAGGTAAGGCCTCGTTACATCGTTGAAGCTGCCAACATAGCTTCTCGGCCCCTTGGCTTTACCTGAATGCGCCGCGGCGAACTGCTATAAACACAAGGCCTGGTATTGCCAAAAAAATAGCTGGCCATAACACGAGGATTGAAGCGATCGTTACGCAGATGGCTCCAGCCAGGGATAGGCCAAAGTTTCTTCCGGCACAGGCAAAACCCCCGCCCACTATGCCCATTATACCTAAAATGAGCCCTATTATACCCAGTGCCAAAAGTAGGCCACCACCGAAGAACAAAGTCATCCCCCCTCCCGTAGCCACCAGAATCCCAAGGATAAAAGTTATAACTCCAGCGATCACTGTCAGGACGCCGCCAGCTATAACC
>DAOWNJ010000024.1 GCA_030642645.1 Dehalococcoidia bacterium
CCCCCCTGGCCCTCTCGATCACCCCTTCTATTTCCTCCATCTCACCGAGGTGGGCATGGGTATCTACTATAGGGTACACCCCACTCCTCCCACTAGAAAAATTTGACCTTTTCGAGTATAGTAATAAAGGGAAGTGAACGCAACATTTTGGAAGGTTGATATGGAAGCGGTGAGGTTTTACAGGGAGCCGGAGCTTAAGAGTCCATATCTGATCGCAGCCTGGCCCGGGATGGGTGGGGTTGCTGTAACCTCAGCCAGGTATCTCACGGATAGTCTGGGGGCCGAGGAGATGGGTGAGATCGACCCTCATGGTTTCTTCGACCCAAGCGGGGTCCTTGTCGAGGAGTGCCTGGTTGAGGAGCCAGGGTATCCCGAGAACAAGTTCTATTTCTGGGAGAGGGGAGGGGGTGACCTTTTGATCTTCATCGGGGATGTTCAGCCCGAGAAAGGGGGTTATGAGCTTGCCAACCTGATCCTCGATGTTGGGCAGAGGCTCGGTGTAAAGAGGGTATTTACCTTTGCCGCTGCCCCAAGCCATATCCACCATGTCCAGAGGCCAAGGGTTCTTGGTGTGGCGACAAGTCCCGATCTCGTCTCGGAGCTAAGGGGATACGATATAGGCCTTCTCAAGGATGGAAACATAAGCGGTATGAACGGGCTCCTCATCGGGGTCGCCAGGGAGAGGAATATGGAGGGCATCTGCCTCCTCGGTGAGATACCGGTATATACTGCACCAATAGTGAACCCCCGCTCTTCAAAGGCAGTCCTTGAGGTATTAAGCCAGATGCTCGCCCTCGATATAGACCTCTCTGAGATGGATAGCTGGGCAAGGAAGACAGATGAGGAGATCGAGACCAACATTGCTCGTCTACGAGAATCACATGGTGAGGAGATGAAAGGGCTGATTGAATACTTCGATCGCCTGAAGGAGCAGACAAGCCAGGAGGTTGAGGAGGACTTCCTTGCCGATGAGCTACTCAAGGAGATAGAGCAATTCCTCAGGAGCAGGGAGGACAAGGGGGAGAACTGAGCCCTACACTATCTCCAGCATCCTGTCCACGCTGGCCCTTGCCCTGATGCGAACTTCCTCTGAAACCCTTACCTCAGGTGCCATGTCCTCAAGTGCCCACAGGACATCCTCAAGGGTGATTAGCTTCATTGTGGGGCATATCGCCTGCTCAGAGGCAGGGATGAACATCTTTTTAGGGTTCTCCTTCCTTAAACGATAGATAATCCCGATCTCAGTCCCCACAATTATCTCCCGCTCATCGCTTGCTAGGGCATATTGGAGCATGCCGCTGGTGCTCAATACCTCATCGGCGAGGGCTATAACTTCTCCGACGCACTCAGGGTGGACCATTACCCTTGCCCCTCGATGCACCTCCTTCTCCCTCAGGATGTCCTCGGCCTTTATCCTGATGTGGGATGGGCAATATCCTGGCCAGAGCTTCAACTTCCTTCCTGTCCTGGTGGCTACATAGTGGCCAAGGTTATAGTCGGGGACGAAGATTATCTCCCTCCCCTCTGGGATACTCTCTACAACCTTTATAGCATTGGCTGAGGTGCAGCATATATCACTCTCCGCCTTTACCTCGGCGGGGGAGTTCACATAGCAGACAACGGTTCGATCGGGGTGTTTCTCCTTCTCCTCCCTCAGGCTTTCGGCGGTTATCATGTCAGCCAGGGGACAGCCGGCATCGAGGTTGGGGAAAAGGACAACCTTATCGGGGCAGAGGATGGAGGCGGTCTCCGCCATGAAATAGACCCCGCAGAAGACGACGACATCGGCATCGCTCCTGGAGGCACTCCGGCTCAGCTCCAGGGAGTCGCCAACGAGGTCGGCTATATCCTGTATCTCGCCCAACTGATAGTTATGTGCCAGTATGATGGCATTTCGCTCCCTCTTAAGCTCGTTGATCCTTCCCAAAAGCTCATTATCCATCCATCACCCCTCCCCCAACTACACTGTCCCCATCATAGAATACCACCGCCTGACCTGGTGTTATCGCCATCTGTGGCTGGGAGAAGCTCACAAGAACCCTTTCCCCATCCATAGGGGTTATCAGGGCCCGAGCCTCCTGGTGGAGGTATCTTATCTTCGCCTTGACCTCCATCGGTTGCTCCAGTCTCTCAATAGCTATCCAGTTAAGCCCAGAGGCTATGAGCTCATCCCGGTATAACTCACCCTTTCCCCCAACAATAACGGTATTCCTCTCATGACAAATGGCACTTACATATAATGGCTCCTTTGTTGAGATACCAAGACCCCTGCGCTGCCCTATGGTATAAAATGGGATGCCCCGGTGATCTCCCAGGGTCCTACCATCACGGTCAACGATTGGCCCCGGCCTTGCCGCCTGTGGGATATTCTCCATAAGAAACCTGTGGTAGTCTTTATCGGGGATGAAGCATATCTCCTGGCTATCCGGCCTCTCGGGCAGTCCCAGTCCCCTGGCCATCCCCCTCACCCTGTCTTTATTCATACCCCCAAGTGGCATAATGGTGTGGGCTAGCTCATCCTGGGTCATCAAATAGAGGAAATAGGACTGGTCCTTGTCAACTCCCTTTTTGAGAAAATACCTCGAGCCATCTCTTGATACCCTCGCATAGTGTCCGGTGGCGATAAGCCCCGCCCCCACCTCCCTCGCTACCCTCTGGAGGGCATCGAACTTTATATATCGATTGCACCTGATGCATGGGTTTGGGGTTCTCCCCAGGCTATACTCCCTCAAGAAGTAGTCGATTACCCTATCCCGAAAGGAAGGGCTTAAGTCTATCACCTCGTGAGGTATGCCAATTTGAAGGGCCACAGCACATGCGTCCTCCACATTGATGGATGGCCAGAGCCTGAATGTGACCCCGATGACCTCGTAGCCCTCTTCTTTAAGGATGGCGGCGGCAATGGATGAGTCCACCCCGCCGCTCATCGCCACCACCACCTTCATTCGTCCTCCTCAAAAAGCCTCTCGATCTCCTCCTTCTTCGCCTCCAGTTCATCAGGGGAGACTAGGAGGCTGGCGCTCTCCTCTATCCTCCTTAGGCGCTTATCGAGCCTCTCCTGTTCCTCAAGAACGAGCCTGATCGCCTCGCTTACAGGGTCTGGAAGCTTGGCATGCTCCAGGCTCATCGGCTCCTTTCTGTCCTCCACTGCCCTCCCCGGGACCCCGACAACGGTAGTCCCTGGGGGGACAGACCTCAAGACAACGGAGTTTGCCCCGATCGTGGCCCCATCACCAACCGTGATCGGGCCGAGGAGTACCGCTGCCGCCCCGATAACCACATTGTTCCCGATAGTGGGGTGACGCTTCTTCTTCTCCATTGTTGTCCCTCCGAGGACAACCCCCTGGTAGAGGAGGACATCGTCTCCGATCTCCGCTGTCTCCCCTATTACCACCCCCATCCCGTGGTCGATGAAGAAGCGCCTTCCGATCCTGGCCCCTGGATGGACCTCGATCCCTGTGAGGAGGCGGTTTATATGAGACAGGAGACGGGCGAGGAGCTTTAGTCTGTGTGTCCACAGGAAGTGGGCAGGTCGGTGAAGCCAGATGGCGTGAAGCCCCGGGTAGCACAGGATGACCTCGATGGTATTTCTGGCCGCCGGGTCCCTGGCGAATGCTGTCTTGATGTCCTCTCTAATCCTTCTAAACAAGTTGCTCACCCCCTCTCCTGGAAAAGGCCTGTAGTTAGGTAGCGCTCACCTGTATCGGGGAATATCACAACGATTAGCCTCCCCTTATTCTCACGCCTTCTGGCAACCTCGATTGCCGCCCAGGCTGCCGCCCCTGAGGATATCCCGGCCAGTATCCCCTCCTCTCTTGCAAGCCTCCTCGTCATCGCCTCGGCATCCTCATTTGAGACGGTGATGACCTCATCGATAAGCTCAACCTTTAATACATCAGGGATGAAGCCTGCCCCGATCCCCTCGATCCGGTGAGGCCCTGGCTTTCCACCGGATAGGAGGGGGGAATCTGCCGGCTCAACGGCGATGGCCCGGAAATGCGGCTTCCTCTTCTTTATCGTCTCGCTTATCCCGGTTAGTGTTCCCCCGGTCCCGATTCCCGAGACCAGGATGTCAACCAGGCCATCGGTATCCCTCCAGACCTCCTCAGCGGTTGCCTCACGGTGGGCCCCTGGGTTGGCAGGGTTCCTGAACTGCTGGGGCATAAAGGAGTTTGGGGTGGAGAGGGCCAGCTCCTGGGCCCTCCTCACCGCCCCGCTCATCCCCTCATCCCCCGGTGTAAGCACGAGCTCGGCACCAAAGGCGGCGAGAAGCCTGCTTCTCTCGATTGACATTGTATCGGGCATTGTGAGGATGAGCCTCAAGCCCCTTACAGCGCATACGAATGCAAGGGCGACGCCGGTGTTTCCGCTTGTTGGCTCGATGATCACTGTATCTGGGGTGATGAGCCCCCTATCCTCACCGACCCTGATCATGGAGATCCCGATACGGTCCTTGATGCTGCCGCAGGGGTTGAAGGACTCAAGCTTGGCCAAAACCTCGGCCCCAAGCCCTCTGGTGACCCTGTTCAGCCTTACAAGCGGGGTATTCCCGACCAGTTCGGTTATATCGCTAGCTATCCTTGGCATCTATCGGTTTTTCTCCTTCATAGAGATTATATTATAAACTATGAGAGATTTATATAACAATTGGACTTAGCCTGGGGGAAACTCTATAATCATAATGAGTGAGGGTAATGGGCCAGAACTTGCCAGGGATAGAGGAAGTGGCATCGAACCTGAGGGCGATGCTCGATCGGGCGGTAAGGGATAACCCGGCCCAGGGGGTTCTCCTCTCCGGGGGGCTTGATACCAGCATAGTGGCATTTCTGGCCAAGAGGCATGTCAGGGACCTCGAGGCATTCACCGTGAGCCTCGAGGGCTATGATAACGACCTGGGATATGCCAGGATGGTTGCCGATTTCCTCAAGATCGATCACAGGGTTCATCTATTCACCGCGAGTGAGGCAGCGGAGGCCGCCGTGAGGGCGATAGAGGTCCTGCATAGCGGTGAATATCAGGGTGAGATCCCCCCATTTATCAGAGAAAATGCGGCTCCTGACCTCCTGGAGGATGTTGGCCTCACTGCCTTTGCCCCGCTCTATATCGCAATGAAATTCGCCAGTGAGGAGGTTCGTTCCATATATACCGGTGACGGAGCAGACGAGCTATTTATCGGATATGGCTCGCTTGTCGGGTTTATCGACCATATAGCCTCATTTGATGATGAGTTCAGCCAGAGGATGCTCCGGGGATTGGGGAATGAGCTATCACTTCGAGGCTATGATATGAGATACCCATACATCATTGGAAGCTCCCTCGGCCTCAAGGTAAAGACCCCCTTTTTGACCCCTGGCGTGGCTGAATATGCCGTGAGCATACCCCTAATTTACAGGGTTAGAAGAGAGAAGGAAACCGCCTGGGGGAAATGGATATTAAGGAAGGCCTTCGAGGACTACCTCCCCCCGGAGATAATCTGGAGGAAAAAAACCCCCATAGATACAGGTAGCGGGGCGATGCAGGCGCTTTATGGAGAGGACTAGAACCTACCCGGTATCCTCGTTCCACAATCGGGGCATCTACTATCTCTTACTGTTATTGTAAGGAATGATAGTCAGGTAATCTGAACCACGCCTTTGCCTCAAAGCCCGTGGAGGGGGAACACTCGTTCCTTTATCTCCTTAACAACCACCTCGGCAAAGTGGTGCGTTTGCTGTTTGATGCTATCATCTATTGCAGGCTTCTCGCTGTCCCTGAGCCTCTTGATCCCGTAGCGCTCCTGATACTCCGGTGGTATCTCATCGGGCCATTCCATCCCCGCCATCACCCCGTAGGCGAGTGTCCACATCCTGGGAACAACCCCCTCCGCATAGCCACCACCCCCAAGGGCAAGCCACCTTGGGGAAAGACTCCCCATCCTCCTTACGAGCTCGGTATAGCCGTCTGTTGTGAGGGCGAGGTGGGTGAGGGGGTCGAGGTAGTGGGTGTCAGCACCGAGCTGGGTCACCACGATGTCCGGCTTGAAGCTTTCGACCAGCGGCGGGACCAGTTGTGGGAATACCCAGAGGTAGGTCTCGTCATCGGCGTGGGGTAGGAAGGGGATATTCACCGAGTATCCAGCACCATCGCCTGTCCCTATCTCATCGACATCACCGGTGCCGGGGAAGAGGAATTTACCCCATTCATGAAAGGAAATAGTGATGACCTTATTGCTTGAGTAAAAGGCATTCTGGACCCCATCCCCATGGTGGGCATCGATGTCGATATAGGCCACCCTCATCCCCCTCCCCAGGAGATACTTTATGGCGATAACTACATCGTTGAAGATGCAAAAACCGGATGCACGGTTCGGTGCTGCGTGGTGAAGACCCCCTGATGCGTTGAAAGCGGCATCTACCTCTCTATCGGCGACTATCTGGGCAGCGAGAAGGGATGCCCCAACCGGGGCAATGGCTGCCTCAAACATCCCGGGATAAGGGGGGTTATCTCCATAGGGGCTGAAGTTATAGGCTGCGGGGTCAAACCTAGTCTCTCCGTCGCTTATGCTCTTGACTGCCTCGGTATATCCCGGGGTGTGAAAGGGGAGGAGGTCATCGGATGTCGCCTCTCTGGGAGGGATAACCCTGGAGGATGGCTCACGAAAGGCCTTGTAGCATTCGAGGAGTTCGTAGGTATATTGAATGCGAGACGGCTTCAGGACGTGCTCCTCCCCAAAGAAAGGATTTGTGAGTGTTTCCCCGTAGATAAATGCTGCCTTACTCATTTTTTCACCCCTTCCGTGAGCCTTTCAAGCTCCTTTTCCATCCTCTGCCAGTGGGTCCCCCTCCAGTATATCCGCTGGCAGGAGGGACATTGCATATACTGGGTCTGGGTTTTGAATACATAGGGAGGAACCATATCTCCCACCTCCTCCTTTGCTCTGGATACCAGTGGTTCGTTGCACTCAAGACAACGGGAGAAGGGGTTGAATTTATAGTCCAAATTTAGCGTCTCCACCACCTGGCGGAGCTGTGATAAGGCATCATCATCTGTTATAAGGATGGCCTTGAGCCTTCCACTGGTGATAACCCTCCTCTTCATTATCTGGGTATCCTTTGTTAGTAGCACCCTGTCCTCGGCCATGGCGATATTTACAAGGGCCTGATCATCGATGGTGTTTATAAATATGGCATCATATCCCATTATCCTCAGCCACCTGGCGAGCTTGCCTGCATTGGAATCGACAATAAACCTGGGCTCCATCGCTCCCTCAGAGACTAACCCTCATCCCTATGGTGGCCACATCCCTTATGTGCCCCCAGGACATGAACATCCATCGTGCTAATACCCTTCCTCTATCCTCTCCGCCCCAACCGGGCCCCTTCGGATGAGATATATGAGTGGCATGCTCACCACGGTGATGGCCATCTTTACCGCGTACTGGCCCTTGATGAGCCCGGCTACATCATAACCGGCTACACCCCAGAAGGCAATGGTGATGAAAAGGACGCTATCCACAAGTGTTGAGATGGTATTTGATGCCAGGACCCTCGCCCACCTGTATCTCCCTATCCTTCGCCGCCACCAGGCGAAGACCTCAACATCTATAAGGGAAGATACCAGATAGGCGGTGAGGCTGGCAAGGACAATGCGCCATGTTGAGCCGAGGACCCCGGCAAATGCCTCCTGTAGTGGGTATCCCTCGGCCGGGGGGAGCTTTATGGCAAACTGGATATATAAAGCGAGGAGGATATTGGCGGCGAAGGCAGTGTATATAACCTGACGGGCCCTCCTTCTCCCAAGCCTCTCATTTATCAGGTCGACAAGGGTAAAGGTAAGGGCATAGATGAAGACGGCAGCGGGGACCTGGATGCCAATAATGTCTACTGGCTTGGAGGCGGTTACATTGGCGATGATCTCACAGGCGATATAGATGCCAATGAGCAGGATAACCATCCTATATCCATCGCTTGCGGCGGAAGAAAATGAGCATGCCCCCGCAGATGCCCGCTATCACCAGTATCGCAATGACAAGGGAAAGGGGGCCACCAGTGGATGTCAGGGGGTAGATATTCATCCCCAGTATCCCGGCGACTACCGCCACGGGGAGCATTATGGTGGCGATGATTGTCAGGAGCCTCATCACCTCGTTTGTTCGGTGAGAGGTGAGTGTATCGCTCGTGTCCTTCAGCCCCTCTATCACCTCTTTGTAGTCATCGAGGGCTCCGGCGATCTTCTCAAGGTGGTCTCCAATATCACCGAAGTAAACCTCCATGTTCTCCCCGAGGTAAGACCTCTCCCTCTGCTCCAGGGACTTGATTACATCGATCTGGGGACGAATGATGCGCCGGAAGGCGATCACATCGCGCCTTATGATGGAGATCTCTCGTATCGTCTCCCTGACATTCTCATCGAATACCTCATCCTCGACCCTCTCCACATTCTCAATGACCTTGTTAAGGATGGGGAAGCAGTAGTTGACCAGACGGTCCATAATCTGGTAGAGGAGATGGCCTGAGCCCTTTCCCATGTTCTCCTCACGAGCCCTCTCGTGCAGTTGACAGTCTCGGAACATCTTCACCAGGGGCTTCAGGTCCCCGGCGTGAAGGGTGACGAGGTAGTCCCGCCCGATGAATACCGAGACCTGGCTTGGGGTGGTTACCCTTGCCTCTCTGTTGAATACCGGGAAGTGGAGGACCAGGAAGAGGTAGTTTGGGTATTCATCCATCTTTGGGCGCTGCATCCGGCTCAGGCAGTCATCCAGGTCCAACTCGTGGAAGCCATATTTCTGGGCAAGGCAATCCGTCTCCCTGGTCGTTGGCTTCTCGATATTAACCCAGGTCAGCCCCTCCCAGGTGATGGACTCGATATTGAGCTCTTTCTCGCCGACAATAGCCATATCGTATCTATTTTAACATATTTTGGGCAGGTGGCAACCCACCGAGAGTCCTGAGTATGATCCTGGCTGCCTCCTTATCGAGGGGCTTGTTGTTGTTGCCGCACTTAGGGGAATAGATGCAGCTTGGGCAGCCCCCATCACAGGGGCACTCGCTGATCACCCTCAATGTCTTCTCCCAGAGCTCCTCAACCAGATAGAACCCCTTCTCCGAGATCCCAATGCCACCCGGGTAGCCATCGTAGATGAATATCTGGGCCCTTCCTGTGTCCTGGTGGAGGGGGGTGGAGAGGCCGCCGATATCGTTTCGGTCGCAGAGGGCAAAAAGGGGGAGCATGGCGATTGAGGCATGCTCTGCCCCGTGAAGCCCTCCGGCGAAATCAAGCCCCTTTTCGACTATGGTCTCGATGGCTTCCGGTGGTATATCAAACCAGAGGGCAACGGTCTCGAAAAGGCGGGGTGGCAGGTCGAGGGGCTCCCAGCCGATGACCTCCTCGGTGAACTGCATCTTCCTCTGAAAGCTTGTAACCTGGCTTTTCACCTCCACCTCTCCGAGATAGGCCCTCACATTTCCTGCATCCCTCTCCTGAATAACCCTGGTTATCCTGATGTCGGTAATCTCCCTTGCCTGCGTATAGTAGTTGACATCTACAGGGGTGGCATAGGCGGTGAGGGCATCTATGTCGAGCTCGGTGATGAGGTATGCCTCTCCCTGGTGAAGGTAGATGGCACCTGGATGGGCCTGGAGGAAGGCCAGGCCCTCCTCAACCGTCTCAAGCGGCATATTTCCTCTGGAGGTGTCCAGGATAACATAATACTCCGGGGAGGTGGAGCGGATGTTTATATCCTCGGCGGGATAGGAGATATTCGGTGTCGGATACCATTTTCGCCCTCGATTTCTCAGGAGTCCCTGAGACTCAAGCCCATCAATTGCTTGTGCGAAGTTATCGCCAAAGAGCCATTCATCCCCCTCGCCGAGGGGCTTCTCCCAGGCGGCACATAGGAGGTGAGGCTTGAGGATATGGGGGTTTTGGGGATTGGTCAGGGCGTTTTCATAGCTCTTCCCGAAGAATGCCTCCGGATGGTGCATGAAATACTGGTCGAGGGGGTTGTCTAAGCCGATGAGGAAGCTTAATGACTCCTCCTCCCTCCTCCCGCTTCTTCCCGCCTGCTGCCAGGTGCTTGAGATACTCCCCGGGTATCCGGTGAGA
>DAOWNJ010000071.1 GCA_030642645.1 Dehalococcoidia bacterium
GGCTTTCAAAGCACAGCCGAAAGAACAGGCTGCGCCTCAGGCAGCTCTACCGCCCCTATCAGCCACCAAAAAGCCAGACCAGCGACTTTGGACCTTAAAGGGAGCACACTATGACCAAGCCAACCTTCATGCCCGATGAATTAAAGAGGGCCATATATACTCGCTCAGGGATTTTACTTCGGGCAGAGGCCAGGGGAAACAGGAAAGGATGAGAGATGAGAACCCTATCAAGCACCCTGCTTAGTGCCCAGAGAAGCCCTTCATCTGTCCCTTATGTCAAGGTTGAGGTCTTTGACCGGGTAGCAGGCGTCAATCGCCTTTACTGGACACGCTTATACGAGGGTGAGGAGCCCGACTTCTATCACGATGCCACCATGCCCGGAGATGGCTCCCTGATGAGGGCAAGGGTCGCCCTTTCAGGCTCCTATTACTATCTCTACCACCAGAGGGTGACTGACCCCGGCCTGGAGAGCGACTTCAGCTCCTGGCAAGGCCCCGGCCCTCAGGTCTCCGATAGCTCCGGCATTGCCCTCTGTAGTCGTGGGTCAAAGGTGCTGCTCTTTCACATGCACCCTGACCGGAAGAGGCTCTACTTCATGGAGAGCAATGACTATGGGGCCACCTTCAGTAGCTCGATCAGAATATTTATCGCCCCGGTGGAGGTAGATTGGATGGCCGCCGACATCAGCGATGCTGGGGTAGTGGCTCTCTTCTTTGCCGGCGCCGGAAAGGTTTACGTGATCAAGAGGACAGGAGCAACCTGGGGGGGTGAAGAGCTCTGGACAAATGGCCAGGTCAATGTCACCGGCCTGGACTGCGTCTATCAAGGGGACTGGAACCTGGTTATCTCCGGCAAGGAACCAGGAGATAACTATAAGGTATGGAGCTCGGTTTATGGCGATGGTTCCTCACAAGAGGCCGGCACTTGGTCAACACTCGAGGAAATAACCATAGCTAGTGCCGGGTCAGATATGGAATTCCAGTGCCCCTATCTCGACCTGCCAGACACCTACAGGATGGTTTCTATAGAGAAATACGCAGGCTCAGAGGCGTATGCCCGCCCCTATTGGTCTCACACGATCCCGGAGACTACCTTTATCTCCAGCCTCTGGCGGGAGCCAGTGCCACTTAACCTATCATCAAACTACGGCCTGGCAATAGTCCACGGTGAGACGCATATCTGGCTCGCTAGGCCCGATGGCGTATGGCATGCCCCCCTCACCACTCCCTCAGTGGAGCTCACCGATGAGGTCATCGGGGTTGTGGCTCAGATTCGGCCCTTCTCAGGGCAGGTCAGCGTCACCCTACGAAACGATGATGGACGTTTCAATACCCTCGGCTCAGGGACATATGAAGCCATCAAGAAAGGCTCGGAGCTTCAAATATCCTTTGGCTTCAAAACACCCAACGGCAACGAGGCAAGCCAGGGCCCTGCATACTGGATTGAAGGCTGGGAATACACGATGGGAGGAGGTGAGTCACAGCTCATCCTTTATGCCCAGGACGGCTTCTCCCTGCTCGACCGCTTTTGGGCAAGAAGACAGTTCACCTGGGCGAAAGGGGACAAGACTATCCTTGAAATCCTCAGATTCCTTTTCGCCCGGGTAGGACTGAAGTTAGCCACTATCTCCTCATCCAGCGCCATCAGCCAACTCCCAGCCTTCACCATCCACCCAGGGGACAGCGGCCTCACCGCCATAAAGCGCCTCATGGAGATGGTTCCCGATGTTATCCTCTTTGTGGAAGACACCGCCTATATCAAGAACCCCCAGGCATCAGACGGCGCAGACTATCTCTATGAATCAAATTAACAAGGAGGGAAAGAATGGCGAATGCACTATACGACAAGGGAAGAGAGGGTTTCCTGGACGGCAGTATTGATTGGGATACCAATACAATTAAGGTAGTCCTAGTTGACACCAATGACTACACCGTTAACCTGGCTACCCACAATAACCTGGACGACATACCGTCGGCTGCCAGAGTTGCCACATCAGGGGCCTTGACAGGCAAGACCGTTACCGGTGGGGTTGCCGATGCCGATGATGTTACCTTTAGCTCGGTTACAGGAGACCAGTCCGAGGCCCTTATCATCTATAAGGATACAGGGACTGAGTCGACATCGAGGCTCATTGCCTATATC
The DNA here is from genome assembly GCA_030642645.1 of Dehalococcoidia bacterium. Taxonomy (GTDB): domain Bacteria; phylum Chloroflexota; class Dehalococcoidia; order E44-bin15; family DAOWNJ01; genus DAOWNJ01. The sequence goes on from DAOWNJ010000071.1 coordinate 2,144, forward strand.
GACTCGGCCACAGGCTTGCCTGTAACCCCTAATGGAGGGGACATTAGCGTAGTTTTTGACAACGGTAGTAATAAAATCTTCAAATTGTGATGCTATCTATGTTCGTGCTACAATTCACTATGGAGATGTGATTATGGCAAATAATGTTATGAACATAGAAAAACAATGCCTCAAATGCGGGAGGTTATATCGTCCTACCAGCAACCGTCAGAGATATTGTCCTCAATGCGGTAGGCGAGATACAGCCATTTGCCAATATTGTGGCAAGCCATTCAAGCTATACGGGGGAAGTTCTAGGGGTAAATATTGTTCTAGGGAGTGTTTTCAAAATGCAGTAGCTAGACCTGAATTAAGGCGTAAACCTTGCCCTGTCTGTGGCAGGATTTTCAAGCCACGGAATATTGCTGGCAGGATACAAAAAACTTGCAGTAAAAAATGTGCCCAGACACTACATCGTAGGCCGAATAGAGTTTGCCCAGTTTGCGGTAAGATATTTAATTCCAGACATTATAGCGAAACTTGTAGTCGTAAATGTGCTGGTATTTTACATCGGGCAGGTAAGGAAGCCTATTGTGAGCGATGTGGGAAACCTGTTCCTTATGGATACCGGTTTTGCTCTAAAGAATGTCGAAAGACCCCATTGGGCACACGCACAACTTCTAGCAGTGGGTATATCTTGGTGAAAGTTCCTTCGGATTACCCTAATACGCCAAGGCCAGGATGGGCATTTGAGCATCGCTATATTATGGAGCAAGGGCTTGGGCGTCCTCTTGAGGCATATGAGCGAGTCCATCATAAGAACGGCAACCGAAGCGACAATCGTCCTGAAAACCTGGAACTCTGGATACTCAAAGGGAAAGACCCAGCAGGGCAGAGACTGTCAGACCTCGCAGAAGATGCACTCAAGCATCCTAAACTCCAGGGATTACCCGATGGCGTTAAGGATGATATTAGAACGGCAATTAGACGAGCATTTAAGCTCTAAAGGTAGGAGTAAATGCAGGAGCTTCTCGGGAAGCGGACTCGAAATTCTAAAACCCATCTCATTGAGACCCTACCTGATGGAAGGCAGAGGCTCTCTTGGGATGGTGTAATAGGGGCGCTACATTATAGGGAAAATCCTAAAGATGCTCGTTCGCCCTGGCTTGATATAGATACGACCATCCTTCCCGATGGCACTGTCCACAAAGCCCCCTATGACCTCCAGGTTTACCTTGATGGGATGCCTGGCTTCCACTACTCCTCAAAGGAAGAGGGGGAGTTTGATGTTCGGATAAGAGAAGCCCGTGTAGCTCTTGAAGCCCTAAACCCCACTATCCCAAAGCCTGTCATTATGGGGAACCTTTGTATCTGGAATGATGTCTATCCCGATACAGACATTATCCTGGAGGCAGAGCCAACGAGGGTTATCTTGAGGCGCATCCTCAAGTCAGATAAAGCCCCGATAGAATACGATGTAGATATTCTGGAAAGCCCGGGAGTCCCAAAGCTCCGTCCCTTGAGGCCAGCTATAGATGCCAATGGGCAACAGCTAGTTATGGAGGAGGAACCTCTTGTTGCTGGCAGAAAGGAGAGGCTAAAGCTTCAAGTTATCACCGAAGAGGCAGAGATAGCTCAGCCAATTGCTTACCCAATTGAGGACTCTACTGAGGTGGATGAGCAGGTGGGGGCGAGTGCAGACGATGCTTATCATAGGCTAGCTACAGACTACTGGAGCAGAGCTTATGTTTATGATGCTGCGGGCGCAGGTAGTGAGACAATCTACCAATATGGCTGCGGAATGCGTTTCCAGACAGTTGATATAGCACAAGGAACAACCGTTACTACTGCCTATATAACTTTTACTGCTAAAGTCTCTAGGGATGGAGCAAATTGTCTTACGAGAATTACAGGAGAGGATGTAGATGATGCGCCTGAATTTGCAGATGACAAAGATGCCTTTGATACAAGATATAATAACCATACCACAGCAGTCGTAGATTGGGATAATATTGGCGCTTGGGCATACGATTCTGAATACAACAGCGCAAGTATAGTAAGCGTTATCAATGAGATTCTGGCTAGAGCTAATTGGGTAGCCAACAACGATTTAGTCCTTTTCTGGCAAGACTATGATGACCGAAGCACACATGCTGCTAATAACCAGAGGTATGGCTACTCATACGATAGTTCAACAGCTAAAGCCCCCAAGCTCCATATCGAGTATACAGAAGGAGGGGGAGAGACTCAAACTCTTATCCCCACAGGTATAGCCTCCGCCGAAGCCTTCGGGACTGCAAAGCTCAACCTGAAGCTTATCACATCGGCTATTGCAAGTGCTGAAGCTCTTGGTTCACCAAAACTCAATCTTAAAGTTACAGCTTCAGGGATAGCCAGCCTTGAGTTTTTTGGTGACCCTACGATCCTACCTGGTAGTGTTACCATTTCCCCCAGCGGCATCGTATCACTGGAGGCCTTTGGCACTCCACGAATAAAAGGAGTTATTGCGCACACCATCCTCGAAGCTCGATACACCCAGCATACTAAAAGCACCAACCAGGTAGAGGTCTTTGGCAATGGTGTGTTCACCGAAGACTGGGACTGGGATGAGATCGCACTCGTCCACAACCGTCTCGCCCAGGTCAACGACCTGAACCTCGAAACCACCACAAAGGCACACCAGAGAGGCGAAGCGATACTCAGAGAAGCAGACATCGAGGGCTCGAACGGCCACATCCTCGTCCCAATGAATTGCGGGCAGGACCTCTACGATGTCATCGCCATAACATCGCCCCAGGCGGGCCTTAGCGCCTCAAAGAGGCGGGTATTGTCCCTGACCCTCACCTGGGCACCTTCCAAAGGCAAATACACCCTGAAACTGGGTCTAGGAGCGCCATAATGATCAGAAAAGGCATCATAAAGGCTTTCAACGGCGAAACCTACACCGCCACAGTCCAGGAGGCGGGAAGCCTCTCGGTATGGCTGGGGAATGTTCCAGTTGCCCGAAATATCCCTGAGGCGGAGATGGTGGTTGGGAGGAGCTGCGCGGTTATCTTCTTCGATGAGACAAACCCATCTGATGCAGTGCTGGTGGCGGTTTATACGTAAGTAACGAGGGCTTTCCCAAAGGGATGGTCATAACTATAGCTGTGAGA
>DAOWNJ010000027.1 GCA_030642645.1 Dehalococcoidia bacterium
CTGGATTGTAGCGAAGGCCGCGAAAGGGCTGGACACAGGCCATTGATTCTCCTTTATAATAAATATATCAAAGTCTTAGGTCAGGGTCAACGAGAAATCTATAATGAAAGGGGCTTAAATGGAGACTATAGTGAATAAGACACGGCTTTCCCTCATCCGTGGGGACATCACCGCCCAGGAGACCGACGCTATCGTCAATGCCGCCAACTCAAGCCTTATGGGAGGGAGTGGGGTTGATGGGGCCATACACCGAGCCGGTGGGCCTCAAATCCTCGAGGAATGTAAGAGGATAATAGCCCAAATAGGCCATCTTCCCACGGGGGAGGCGGTTATTACCACCGGGGGAAATCTCAAGGCAAGGCATGTGATCCACACCGTTGGCCCTGTCTGGCATGGGGGGAAGAGTGGGGAGCCCCAGCTCCTCGCCAGCTCCTATCGGGAGAGCCTTAAGCTAGCCGTTGAGAATGGACTCAAGAGCATCTCATTCCCCTCTATAAGCACCGGGGCATTTGGCTACCCCCTGAAGGAGGCATCAAAGGTAGCCGTTGGCACGGTGATGGAATTCCTCAAGGCCGATAGCTCCCTTGAGGTGGTGGTGTTTGTCCTTTTCGACCAAGCTACCTTTGCCGCCTACTCTCAGGCGTTACAGGAACTTGCAGGCCTATAGTTTGTCATAGGGGGAAAATAGCAGCGACTGGATTCGAACCAGTGACCAAGGGCTTATGAGTCCCCTGCTCTTCCTCTGAGCTACGCTGCCATCGGGGAAAATATATCATAGTGCCGCCCCCGGCGTCAAACCCCTTTCGGAAAGAAGGTTTGTCACCCTCTCCCAGATGAGCCGCGTCACCTGCTGCCGAGGTAAAGCTGCATCTACTACCAGCCATCGCTTGGGGTCTGAGCCTGCCATCTCAAGGTAGCCCTCACGAACCCGCTGGTGAAAGGCAAGCTCCTCCTTTTCGAATCTATCCCTGAGCCTTTTTCGGGCCAGGCCCTCCTCTACAGGAATGTCCAGGAGCACAACGAGGTCGGGGCAAAGCCCCTCAGTAGCGATTCTATTTAGCTCCTCGATTATAGTGAGATCGAGCCCCCGCCCATATCCTTGATAGGCGATGGTGGAGTGGAAGAAGCGGTCCGAGATAACTAAAGCCCCCCTCTCCAGGCTGGGGCGAATCACCTCTCTTACCAGTTGGGCACGGGAGGCAGCAAAGAGAAAAAGCTCCGTCTGGGGGTCGATCTCCCCCTCCCCCCTCAGCAACCGGCGCAATCTATTCCCCAGTGGAGTCCCACCAGGCTCATGGGTAAGAACACAAGAGATGCCAATACTTAAAAGGCGCCTATATAGCGCTTTTGCCTGGGTTGACTTACCTGAGCCCTCGCCCCCCTCAAATGTGATGAATAAAGACAATTATCGCCTCGGCTTCTTAACCTTCGTCGTCAGTGTAGAAAGGATTCTCCTGCTGATGCGATTATGGATTGCTGTCGGGAGCTTGCCCATCTCCCTCTCAGCAGCATGGACGATCCTGATTTCGTAGCTCACTCCTTATTAGCCCGCTTCCCTCTTTCGGCCAGGCACTCACTGAAAGGTCGGGATGGCTCTCCCTGACGCTGCTGGATAAGCACCAAATCAAGGATGTTCTCCCTTAGCTTTGTGTCTTCTAGTAGGCGGGCAATGACTACTTCCCTTTCCGCCTTAGAGAGGGATTGTAATGCCATTAGATAAATTTCGGCTCTCGATTCAACGGCCCTCACTTGGCTACCTCCATAGCTATAATAACACAATGACGGCTAAATATCCTCAATACGATCTGGGGCGAAATCCGATCTTCCTTTACCATATCTTTTATCATCAACCTACTAGGTGGTGTCGGAAAGGATGAACTCACCCCCACCCCTCCTCACCCCTCCTTGAATATCCTCACCCTCCTTTGAGGCTCCTTCCCCTTGCTGGATGAGGACAGATTATATTGCTCAGCAAGCCGGTGCTGAAGGCGCCTTATATAGGCGTTCTGAGGGCTTAGCTCCGCCTCCCCCCCGGCCATCACCCGAGTAATGGCATCCTCGGCCTCCCTCAATGCGGTGCCCACCGAGCCCTCTCCTCCTTCACCACTATAGATGCTCCCCAGGCACTGCCTCATCTGGGATATAGTATTATTCCTCAGGACATAGATGGGGATGCCCATATCCTCGGCATCCCTTATCCGCTGCGGCTTCCTCTGGTAGTAGCTCCTTGAGGTGATGAGGGCATCTGCATCATCCAGGTTCTCCACAATAGTTGCAGGAAGCGTCAGATCCCTCGCCGCCTGCTCCAGCCTCCTCCTGTTGATGCCAAATGGGTATAGCCTCCTCTCCCCACCAGCCGACCTTCTATTGATAGCTACCCTCGGCGGGATCGAGGGGGATGGCATCTCCCTCCCACTCCTCACCACCCCATCCTCATCCACCCAGCGGACCTCTGCTGATGCTGGGCGTCCCCTCAAGATGGCATCAGCAATCTCAGCGACATCGGGGTGGATGACCACCCGGTCCCATTCCTGTATCTCCACCACCACATCGAATGTTGGCGGTGCCTTCCTCTCAAGGATGGACTTCTGGGTTCCACGACGCCTCGCCTCCTCATCACCCAATGTAACCGTCTGAATCCCTCCGACGAGGTCGGAGAGGGTGGGGTTCATCATCAGGTTATCAAGGGTATTGCCATGAGCGGTAGCTACAAGCTGAACCCCCCTCTCGGCGATGGTCCGAGCGGCTTGGGCCTCAAGCTCGGTCCCGATCTCATCGATCACGATCACCTCTGGCATATGGTTCTCCACCGCCTCGATCATCACGGCGTGCTGCATTGACGAGGTGGGGACCTGCATCCTCCTGGCATGCCCTATGGCGGGGTGGGGGATGTCGCCATCGCCTGCGATCTCATTTGAGGTATCGACTATGACCACCCTCTTCTTCTCGGCAAGCACCCTTGCCACCTCACGGAGCATAGTGGTCTTCCCCACCCCAGGCCTCCCCAGAAGCAGGATGCTCTCCCCTGACTGGACCATGTCCTCGATGACCTTTATGGTTCCGAAGACCGCCCTGCCCACTCGCAGGGTAAGCCCAACAATCCTCCCCTTTCGGTTTCGAATGGCAGATATTCGGTGAAGGGTGCGCTCGATGCCAGCCCGGTTATCATCACCGAAGGGGCTGATTCGCGAGACAACATACTCAATATCATCCTCACCTACATCATCATGCCTGAGGATGACCTCCTTATCAAGGAAGCGTGCCTCAGGCTGACGCCCGAGGTCCATCACCACCTCCAGAAGCTCGCTTCGATCGTCTCGCTCATAGAGTGGCTTTGAGATGTGAGGGGGCAGGGTATCTATAAGGGCATCAAGGTCATCGGTGATCTCTTTCCACATAAAACCTCCACTTAAATCAAACTGCTGAGGTTACCGCTGAAAAACGCAGTTTTTCAGCGGTCTCTAAATATTCGCCGGTGCCAGAGAAGGCTGGCGAAGTGGCACCAATAGCTCGTTCACCAAAAAGGAGAAGTCCTCCGCCTCCACGAATCCCATCCGGGATAGAATATCACCAGTCCTCACATCAAAATCGGGGACGAGACACATGATATGCGAGCTTGCTCCGAGGAGCCCAAGGACATAGCCAATTATCCTCTCGCCCCTCCCCTCCTCCGATGGGTGAACCATCACCTCAAACTGCCCCAGTCTCCCCCTGGTCATGAGCCAGACCCAGCCCGATATAGAGCCGTCCCCCCCATAGACAAGCTCTCGGCCTTTGTCCCTACCCCGGGTTTGCTTCCACTCCCTGAAGGTAAGCCCCTCGGCCTGGCGCACCTTCTCAGGGGCAAGGGTATTATGTAGCTCGAAAAGACCATACTCATCCCCGAGCACCATGGGACGCAAGGCGACCCCTTCCTCCACTCCATGTTGGGCTACCGCTCTGTCCAGCAGGTAGAGACGCTTGTTGAGGTAGGGGGAGAAGCCTGCCCTCTTCGCCAGCCCAACAGTGGGGCTTGAGCTTGAGAGGCAAAGGAAGACCCTCCCGATACCGAGCCTCCCTCCAAGGAAGCTGACCCCGCTCAATAGCTCAGAGGAGGCCTCACGGCCGAGAAGGAGGCGGTCAATCTCCCAGCACGATGGGCCGGAGAGGCTTCTCATAGATAGGAGGCCCTGGATGCGAACCCCCCTCACCGAGACAAGGGTATGGCGCCTCTCCCTTAAAGGTAGCCACTGCTTGAGGAGCTCGCCTGTCCCGAATAGGGCCCCCTCCCCCAACCTATCCCTTGTTTTCGCCTCATTTGGAGGTGCCCCGGAGCTGAACTGGAGGAGCATCGGGATGTCGGTGGGATAAAGGGAGCGAATCATATCTCTAGATAGCACCAAGAAAATATGCGTGAAACCTGGGGTCGCAGGTTAGCTCGGGGTGGAAGGAGGAGCAGATCATATCCCCCCCTCTTGCGGCAACCGCAGTCCCATCGGGAAGCCTGGCCAGGACCTCCACCCCATCCCCCACCCTCTCGATAACCGGTGCCCTGATAAAGACAGCATGAAACGGGGTCTCGCCAAAAGCGGGCATCTCTATATCAATCTCAAAGCTATCAACCTGGCGACCAAAGGCATTACGCCTGACATCTATATCCATAATCCCCAGGGGCTCAACATCCATGTCCATTACCCTCTTTGCCAGTAGGATCATCCCGGCGCATGTCCCCATTATGGGGAGACCATCACGAGCAAGCCCCCTGAGCCTGTCTGTAAGGTGGTAATCCAACATAAGCCTGCTCATGGTCGTTGACTCCCCACCGGGGATGACAAGGCCATCGAGGCCATCAAGCTCACCGGGAAGGCGAACGGGAAACGCCTCAGCGCCGAGCTCCCCAAGCACCCTGATATGCTCAATAAATGCCCCCTGAAGTGCAAGGACGCCGACCTTTTTTGCCACTCTTTTTTCACCACCCCCTGGGCGAAAGGAGACTCTCCTTTGGTATTGTCCCTATCTCAAGCCCCCTCATCGCCTCCCCAAGGCCCTTCGATACCTCGGCTAGTATATCCGGGTCCTGGTAGTGAGTTGTGGCCCTGACAATAGCTCTTGCTCTTTCCTCGGGGTCTTGAGACTTGAAGACGCCTGAGCCAACAAATACCCCATCAGCCCCAAGCTGCATCATGAGCGCTGCATCCGCTGGGGTGGCTATTCCCCCTGCGGCGAAGTTTACCACGGGCAGCCTCCCGGTGTTATGAACCTCAAGGACAAGCTCAAAGGGGGCACCAATGGCCTTCGCCTCTGCCATAAGCTCATCTTGGGGCATGCCCTGGATGCGACGGATGCCATCGGTTACCGCCCTCATATGCCTCACCGCCTCAACAATGTTCCCCGTCCCCGCCTCCCCCTTTGTCCTGATCATAGCGGCACCCTCGCCTATCCTCCTCAGGGCCTCACCGAGGTCCCGGCAACCACATACGAAGGGGACATTGAAGTCGTACTTCCACACATGATGGCTCTCGTCAGCAGGGGTGAGGACCTCGGACTCATCGATGAAGTCAACCCCCAGTGCCTGGAGGACCTGGGCCTCAACGAAGTGGCCTATGCGGCACTTGGCCATCACCGGTATCGAGACTGTCCCCATTATCGCCACGATGATGCTTGGGTCGGCCATCCTGGCAACCCCGCCGCTGGCCCTGATGTCGGCAGGAACCCTCTCCAGGGCCATAACAGCGCAGGCGCCAGCCTCCTCGGCTATCCTCGCCTGCTCAGGATTCACCACATCCATTATCACCCCACCCTTTAGCATCTGGGCAAGCCCGGTCTTAACAGTCCACGTCCCCTTATCCATCATGCCCCTCCTTCACATATCACCAATCATTATGTATATTTTACTATTGGCCAGTTCATTTAGCAAGGGAAAAAACAGTTGACATAGAGATGAGGCAAGCGTAAAATCCCGCTGCGATGAGAGGACTCAAGCGAGGGGGTGTTTTAAATGAAGGAGCCATTTGAGCCGGTGCCCCCGGTCCGCCCCGGGGATAGGGTTATCAGGAGAAGGAGGCCGAGGAGGAGATTAAGAATTGCCCCAAATATCCCGGGTGTCCTCGGGGTCATCTGGGATATAATTGCCAGGACCCCGTTTCTGCCAATCCTTTCCATTCTGGTGGTCCTTTTGCTCTTGTTCTCGGCTGGGCTTTACTTTACCGAGGCAGGGGTGAATGAATCGCTGGATTCCTATGGAGACGCAGTGTGGTGGGGCCTCGCCGCCATGCAGACTATGGGCTCAGGTGCAGATCAGCCAGTAACCGATGCGGGAACTATAATCTTTGGCATCTGGGCGGTTTTGGGCACCATGCTCTTCTTCGGAGCAGTAATCGCCAGCGTCACCGCCTACTTTCAGCTTCCAAGAAGGCGCCCAACAAGGCAGATAATTACCACCATCCAGTATAACCTGGAGAGGATGGAAGACCTCTCAAAGGAGGAGCTGGAGACGCTCAGGGATGCGGCAACAAATATCATCGAGGCCCAGATAGAGAGGGTCGAGGAAAAACATACCTAGACCATTGCAGGAACTCGTGGTGAGGGCTATAATGCTCGGAGCCCATAAGAAGGTAGAGGTGCGCTTTGATGCAGCTTAACAACATACTGCTCTCAGTGAGTGGGAAGAGGACAGATGACGACATACTGAGGCTTGCCGGAAGGATAGCCAGGAGGTCGAAGGCGAAGGTATATGTGGTATATGTGATCGAGGTGAAGAGAAGCCTTCCTCTAGATGCAGATATAGAGTCCGAGACCAGGAGGGGCGAGGAGACACTGGATCACGCCGAGAGGGTAGCCCAGGAGCAGGACTACGAGATAGAGACTGAGCTCCTTCAGGCGAGGGGGGTTGGGCCTGCTATCGTGGATGAGGCAGTGGAGAGGGGGACCGACCTTATAGTAGTCGGCCTCAGCTACGAGAGGCCATTTGGTGAATTCAGCCTCGGAGAGACCGTCCCATATATTCTCAAGAACGCCCCATGCAGGGTTATGGTCTACCGGGAGCCAATGAGTGAGGGGATAAAATGAAGCTGGTTATCATGGGCTGCGGGAGGGTTGGGGCCCAACTGGCAAAGCTTATGGACGAGGAGGGACACAATGTTACCATCCTGGATGTCGATTCCTATAGCTTCAGGAGGCTGCCCTCTGATTTCGGCGGAAGGGAACTCCTGGGGGATGGAGCCGATGAGGACACACTGAGGAGGGCCGGCATAGAGGAGGCAGATGCCTTTGTCGCCGTCACCCAGGGGGACAACCGCAATGTGATGGCAGCACAGATAGCAAAGCATATATTCAATGTTCCAAAGGTTGTCTGCCGCATATACGACCCGCTCAGGGAGGAGCTTTATGAGACCCTGGGGCTTGACGCTATCAGCCCCACAAAGGTCTTTGCCCAGCTTTTAAAGGAGAGGCTGGAGAGCTAATGGAGGGGAAATGTATATCATTGTTATCGGCGGCGGGAAGATTGGCTACTATCTCTCCAGGACACTGTTGAGCGAGGGGCACGAGGTACTGGTGATCGAGAAGGACCAGGCTAAGTGCCAGCATATCAGCGATGAACTGGGAAGCATCTGTATAAGGGGGGACGGCTGCGAGGCGACCACCCTCGCCGAGGCGGGCATGGGCAGGGCAAATATGCTCATAGCGGTGACCCCGGAGGATGAGGATAACCTGGTAAGCTGCCAGATGGCGAAGCAAAAGTTCAATGTCCCAATGACCATTGCCCGTCTTAATAATCCCAAGAATAGGCCAATCTTCAAGAAACTGGGTATAGATGTAGCCGTTTCGAGCATCGACCTCATTCTGGAGCATATCGAGGAGGAGGTCCCCACCCACCCCCTTACCCACCTTCTGAGCCTGAAGGATGGGGAACAGGAGATCGTTGAGGTGAAGGTCCCACCCACCTCACCGGTGGTGGGCAAGAGGCTGAAGGACATCCCCCTTCCACGGGATAGCTTCCTCTCCCTCATAATTGGAAAGGAGAAGGGGGCCCAACTGCCAACCCCAAATACCATAATCGAGCCTGATGACCGATTGATAGCGGTTACCAGGCCAGAGCTTGAGGGCGAACTAATGGCTAAGATCTCAGGAAGTTAGCATGGTAAAGAGGATCGCCTATCTCGGTCCGGCGGGCACCTTCACCGAGGAGGCGGCTTTAAGGTATGACCCCACCTCCCAGATCATCCCCCTCCCCAGCATCCCCGCTGTGGCCAGCAGTGTGGAGACTTCAATTGCCGATGAGGGTGTTGTCCCAATTGAGAATAGCATCGAGGGCTCGGTAACCGATACCCTCGATGTCCTGATCCATGAGTCAGACCTCCAGATCAGGAGAGAGCTGGTAATGCCCATTGACCACTGCCTCCTGGCAAAGGCAGGGTCGAAGGCTGAGGAGATAAAGCTGATCTTCTCCCACCCCCAGGCCCTTGCCCAATGTCGTCGCTTCATCGAGCGCTGCTTCCCCAAAGCCCAGCTTTCAGCCGCCCTATCAACCGCAGCAGCAGTGGAGGAGATGCTCTCCTCCAACATTCCATCAGCAGCCATCGGGACAAAGAGGGCGGCAGAGATATATGGGGTGGATATAATGGCCCGAGGGATACAGGACCATGCATCAAATGCAACCAGGTTTGTTGTCCTGGCCCCCAAAGACCACCCCCCCACAGGAGATGATAAGACATCCCTATGCTTCTCCTTCTCCGATGACAGGCCAGGATTACTATACGGGGTTCTGAAGGAGTTCGCCGAGCGCAAGATCAACCTCTCAAAGATAGAGTCCCGCCCCTCCGGGGAGAGCCTGGGGAGTTATATCTTCCTTGTTGACCTCCAGGGGCATCGAGAGGATAGTGTGATCGCTGAGCTTCTGGAAAGGGTGAAGGAGATGACCAGCCTTTTCAAGGTCTTCGGCTCATACCCTAGATATAAGTAGAATGCGAGGTCTGGCTCTCATTCTACCTCTTTGATGACTCCCCTTTTCACAGGATGGTAAGGCCCCACTCCAGCAAAACCGGAAAATAATGAGAAGTCCTAACAATACCAATGCAAAACCAGCCCACTAAGAGAACACTAAGAAGAGCACAGAGCCTTGAGGCCATCTCCTAAAGGGCTACAGGCCCGATACCCTACTCCTTTTTCTCCTCGAACCTTGCCTTAAGCTCGGCCTCCCTCTCGGCTGCGGCCTTTCTGCCCTCCTCCACAGCCCCTCGGAAAGCCTCCTTTGCCCTTGAGCCCAGTTCGTCGAGCCCGCTCCTCAGTCCCTGCTTCACCTTTTCACCTGGCTTGGGGATGAGGATGATGGCGATCCCAGCCCCGACGATAGCGCCGATTATGAGCCCGGGAAAGAAGCCCCTTGATGTATTACTCATTCCCCCTATCCTTTCTCCCAG
>DAOWNJ010000143.1 GCA_030642645.1 Dehalococcoidia bacterium
CGGTGTAACTGCGGAAACACAGGGTGTCTGGAGGCGCTGGCATCCGGGACGGCGATCGCCAGGGCTGCCGTCGAGCGGATCCAATGCGGCGAGGCAAGCACCATCACTAGGCTTGTGAATAGTGACCTGGGGAGGGTAACAGCCGAAACAGTTCAGACGGCGGCCATCTCTGGGGACAAGCTGGCCAGGGATGTAATCGAGAGGGCTGGCAGAGACCTCGGCATAGGGATAACAAACCTCCTCCATCTATTCAACCCGGAGCTGGTCATCATCGGGGGAGGGGTGGCGATGATGGGGGAACTCATCCTCAATCCGGCAAGGAAAACGGTTGCCGAGAGGGCCATGTCAGGCTTCATTGTTCCCATCGTCCCTTCCTCTCTTGGAGATGATGCTGGACTTCTGGGGGCGGTGGCCCTGGTTGGGGAGAGCTCAGGCCTTGCTTGAAATCGATATAGAGGAGAGGTATATGGGGGGGGTCTTAAGCGCGCCACCCACCCACTCCGCCTCAGAGCCAATGGCAGCGATATCCCTCAGGGCCTCATAGACATTGCCCGAGATCATGGTGTCCTTCACCCTGCCTACAATCCGTCCATTCTCCACCTTGTATCCCAGGAGGACATTCCCTCCAAACTCACCACCTAATATATTTCCCTGTCCGGCCCCGATGAGCATCTCGACTACTAAACCTTCCTTTAAATCCCTCACCATATCATCGAAAGAGGCATCACCCTCCCTAATAGTGATGGTGCTCACCGAAGGGGAGGGTATCCCACCCCGTAACCTTGCAGCGCTGCCGGTGCTTCTGGTATGGGCCAGGCCTGCTGTCTGGAGGTCATAGAGGAACCCCCCCACCACCCCACTATTGATGAGGAGATTTCGCTGGCTTGGCATCCCCTCATCATCATAGGGGCGGCTCTGGGGGTGGTGTGGGGTGGTGGCATCATCCTGGATGGTGAGCTTCTTATCAAACAGTAGTTCCCCCTGCCTCCCACCCAGTGGTGATGCACCCTCAAGCACTGTCTTCCCGTTGAAGGCGAGTGCCAGTGGCATCACCAGGGCGCTTGCCACACCCTTTGGGGTGAAGATTACAGGGAGCTTTTTGGTGGAAACCAGGGCCAGATTCTCGGCCCGCTCAAGCTGCTCCCTCACCGATCTTGCCATCTGGCCTACATCCCTTATTGGGCGACAGGAGCTATCCGCCTCACCAACGAAGAGCATATCGGTGCCCCGGACCAGGGTGCCCTCGATCATTATACTGAAGACGCTCCTCTTGTAGCTTCCCTCACCCCCCCTTGAGTTAATGATTCGGACCTGGGAGACGCTCCTGGCTACTGTTCCATCACAGACAAGCTCAGGGTTATACCCTCTGACCATTGATATAAGGGAATCGCCGAGGCCGACCATCTCCTCTATGGATACTGCCTCAACGCCAGGATCATAGACCTGAACTTCAGGGTAGACGATTTGTGATGGGAGTTCGAAGCTTGCCCGGGCACCAAACTGGGACATCTCAACCGCTATATTGATCAGCTCCTCAGGGTCATCAAGCCTTGTGGTGGTGGCAAGCCCGATCCTCCCCCCCTTTATGATACGAAGGACTACCACGGTGCCCTGGTTCGTCTCCAGACGCTTCAGGCGGTTTGCCTCAAATTCAACCGGGGTCTCCTCGCTTGAGACCCAGAAGACCTCGGCCTCTTCGGAAACCTTTCTTGACCTGCTTAAAATCTCTTCTATTTCCATTGCCTAATGTCTGTTAATTTCGATAATAGCTCGCGGCGCTCCCATGATAGACGAATAGGAATTCCCACCAGGGGGCCTCCTCCTGGATAACCTCCCCACTCTGGGCATCTATGGTGGTCTCTATCTCTATATCGACAGGTATCAGCCAGAGAAGCCTGCCGCTGGCCAGACCATTTGTCACATAAACGGGCTCCCCATCAATGGTCTTTAGCTCTATATCATAGACCACCTGGGGCTTGAGCCCCGCCTCCAGAACCTCATCAGGCATTATATTGACCTCGGATGAGCCTAGATAAAGCTGAAGGCCCTCGACCCTTATCTCCTCACTGGTTCTTGCCCCTGTTCTGTTGACCTCTATGATGGCCTCATTTGCCGCTTCACTCACCCGGATATTTGCTA
>DAOWNJ010000151.1 GCA_030642645.1 Dehalococcoidia bacterium
CCCAGATAGGGACCTTCAATTGCTCACCGTCTTGGTGGCCGGTGATATAGGCGCTACCCCCCATAGACTGGCCCAGTATATCGTACGAGGCCCTTACCAAGTCAGCACGGCCCCACTGTCCTGGCCCGTTCTCACCCAGATAGATGATCTTTGGGTTGACCTTCTCCAGGTGGCGAAAGCCGACACCCCAGTTGTCTGTAGTGCCACCGCGGACGTTTTCAATGAAAATATCCGCCTTGCTTATCAGGTTCTTGAATATCTCCTGTCCAGGTCCAGGGTGTATATCCACAGAGGTGAGGATCTTGTTCTTGGCGCAGTCGAGATAGCCAAGGCCAGAGCCCACCTCGGGCAGCATCTCCTCGGTTACCCCTTCGCCAAGTAAGCCCTCCGCCTTGGTGCCGCTTGCCTCCTCAGTCCACCTGACATATCCCCCATCCTCCACAGGCGGACCAGAGTAGCGCATGGTATCGGCGCGTCCTGGAAGCTCAAGCTTTATGACTTCGGCACCCAGCTCGCCAAGAATAGCACAGGAGAAGGGGGCAAATATCATTGTTGTCCAATCGATGACGCGAATGCCATCGAGCAACTTTGGCTTCCTTCCCGCTTTCCTAGGGTCGAAAGCATAGCGGCAATACTCGTCATAAGGCAGGGCATTCTCTTCATCCTGGGTTAGCTCTGCCCCGGACTGGGCCTCTTTAATCAGAGCCTTGACCTTAGCCGGCAGCTCCTTGCGAGCAGCTTCTACCTCCCTCCGGGGGCTCGGCCTATTCTTATCAGTGCCCCAGCCTCCCCTTGGGCTTATCACCTCCTCCTGTTCCAGTTGCCTGAGGTCATCCTTGTAGAGTTTGAGGTATCTCCTGAACAGGTCCTCGTTATCCCAGCCCATAGGTCTTGAGACCCACTTGATTCGGCCAGGGGTGCCGCTAAAGGCTGGCCTTGTTCCCTGGATGAGAAACTTGCCATAAAGTGGGTCATCCACCTCTATGATGCTTGCCCTATCCAGATAGTGGTCATGCTCCGAGATCTCCTTCACATTATAGACGCCACCAGCGGCAAAGCCCTTATCGAACGCGATGTGCATAAGCTCATCCATCTCGTGCTCTATGGTCCATTGATCAATGGCGAAGTTTATCTGCTGCTGAGGCGTCCAGAGGAGGCGGACCTCGTTAGCAGGGAAGGCATTTTTCAATATTTCACTCTCTTCCCCGACGACATCCCCAACAGCATCGCATATCGCCCACCACAGCCTTCCCATGCCAGCGACGATGCTCCATCTTCCCCCTTTACAGGGATGCAGGCCATAGGGGCATATCTCCAGGTCCCAATCTCCAAATGGCGCACGAATGTTGCCTGTCAGGCTGTACCAGTCAAAGCTACAGTCACAGGACCGCATGATGAGGCCCTCGGCGGATACATCTATCATCTGCCCCTTTGCCGACTTTTTCTCCCTCCAGATGAGAGAGCCAACACAGGCGAAGGCAGCAGTCAACCCCGCTGAGGCCTGTGCTATTGGCCAGCCAATTCTAGTCGGGACTGAGCCCTTCTTGGCCTCCTCATAGCTCTCCGCCTGATAGTCGACTGAGCCGGTAAATGAGCTGAGGGTGCTCATCGCCTGGGCACCGGTCTCAAATGGCTTTCTCCATGACTCCTCTCCCCACTGGCCATATCCGGTTATGGCGCAGTAGATGAGGCGTGGGTTTGTCTTCCTCAGTTGTCGGTATCCAATGCCAAGGGAATCAAGATAACC
>DAOWNJ010000149.1 GCA_030642645.1 Dehalococcoidia bacterium
GTTGCCTCGCCACCCGATGGAATGGCGACCCTCGCCCTGAACATAGCCATACCCCCTTCATGTTTCACCAGCTCTGTTTCAATTACCGCCTCTGGGTGCTCGGTTCTAAGCCAGAGAAGGCGCCACTTAACCTCAAGGTAGTCCCTCCCATCCAGCTTCGTCATATACCTCCTGGCGTCGAAAACCCTCTCAGTCATCTTTTTACCTCTCATGAAAATTGGAACATATGTTCTACATTCATTATAGACCACTCTCTAAAAATGCCAAGGGGTTTCTTGCCAGGGTTGGTTAGGATTGCTATACTAGGCTTTGAGATGGATTACGAGACCGTTATCGGGCTGGAGGTCCACGCGCAGCTTCTCACCAGGAGCAAGATGTTCTGCCGCTGCAGTGCAGACTATGCCCATGCCTCGCCCAATACCCATGTCTGCCCCATCTGTCTTGGAATGCCCGGGGTACTCCCCATAATAAACCAGCAGGCGGCGGAGTACACCGTTATGACTGCACTGGCCCTGAACTGCACCATCCCCAATTTTTCAAAGTTCGACCGAAAGAATTATCCCTACCCCGACCTCATGAAAGGCTACCAAATATCACAGTATGATGCCCCTTTGGGAATTGGCGGCTGGATAGAAGTTGAGGTTAACGGTGAGAAGAGGAGGGTTGGGATCACCCGCGTCCACCTTGAGGAGGATACCGCCAAGCTTATCCACCGCACTGACCCATCGGGGGAGTCATATAGCATGGTAGATGTCAACCGCTCGGGGGTTCCATTGATGGAGATTGTGGGTGAGCCAGACATCCGCTCCCCCGAGGAGGCGAGGGAGTATCTGGTGAAGCTTCGAAATATCCTCCAGTTTCTGGAGGTATCAAGCGGAAACATGGAGGAGGGGAGCTTCAGGTGTGACGCCAACATCAGCATCCGTCCTCTTGGCAACACCGAGCTATCATCGAAGGTCGAGGTCAAGAATATGAACAGCTTCAGGGCAGTCTATAATGCCCTTGAATATGAGGCGGAGCGCCAGAGGAGGGTCATCAAGGAGGGAGGCTCCATCCCTCAGGAGACGAGGGGGTGGGTTGAGGAAAAGGGGGTAACCGTGGAGCAGAGAAGCAAGGAGTATGCCCATGACTACCGCTATTTCCCCGAGCCCGACCTCCCCCCACTCGTCCTCGATCGGGCCTGGGTTGAGGAGATAAGGTCTCGCCTTCCTGAATTGCCAGATGCGAGACGGGACCGGTTTATAGAGAAATATGGACTCCCCATCTATGATGCAAACCTCCTTGTTACCTCCAAGGCTCTGGCAAATTTCTTCGAGGCCTCAGCCAAAAATACAACGAAGAAAAGGGCGAAGCTTGTTAGCAACTGGCTTCTTGGGGAGTTCTCCAGATTGCTCCACTCCTCTGATATAGAGATCGAGGAATCAAAGCTCACCCCCAACCATCTTGTGGGGCTACTCGATCTGGTAGAAGAGGGGACAATAAGCGGCACAACCGCAAAAGAGGTCTTCGAGGAGATGTTTCATACAGGTAGGCATGCCCCTGAGATCGTGGCTGAGAGGGGGCTTGAGCAGATAACCGAGGCAAAGGATGTGGAGGTGGCTGTCGATAGGGTGCTGGAGGGTAATGCCCGGGCGGTCGCCGATTTCAGAAAGGGGAAGGAGCAGGCCATGACCTTCCTCGTTGGGCAGGTAATGAGGGAGACTAAAGGTCGGGCAAACCCAAAGCTGGTGAGCGAGCTCCTTATGGAGAGGCTCAGGGAAGGTTAAAAAATATGACTTTTCTAAACATAGCACAGATGATTGTAGCCATAGCGTTAATTGGCGTCCTCTTATTTCAGGTA
>DAOWNJ010000084.1 GCA_030642645.1 Dehalococcoidia bacterium
AGGGGGGGGCTCCTCATCCAGAGCTCCGACTCCCTCGCTGAGGAGAGACTGGACCTGCACACCGTCACCAAACGAAAGCCAACGGATGACGAGATGAGGGACCTCACCTTCGCCTGGAGGGCGGCGAAACACATAAAGTCAAATGCGATAGTGCTGGCAAGGGATGAGTCGCTCCTGGGGATGGGGGCGGGGCAGCCAAGCCGGGTGGTAAGTGTGGCCATCGCACTGGAGAAGGCCGGGGAGAGTGCCAGGGGAAGCGTCATGGGGTCCGATGCCTTCTTCCCCTTCCCAGATGGGGTGGAGATGGCCGCCAGGGGGGGGGTAACCGCCATCATCCAGCCCGGTGGCTCGGTGAGGGATGAGGAGGTGATAAGGGCTTGTGACGAGAGCAACATCGCCATGGTATTCACCGGCATAAGGCACTTCAGACACTGAAGCGAAAAGGAGACCCAGGTGCTTGGAGGGGAAAAGGTGAGCCTGAGGGCTGTTGAGAGGGATGACCTCCCAAATATATGGAGGTGGCTCAACGATGAGGAGGTCATGTACCACTGGGCTATCCCTGGAAATACCATCTCTCTGGCCGCGCTGGAGCACAGCTTCTCAAGGTATTCGGAGAACAAGAACCCGAGATGGAGGTGGTTTGTCATCGAAACCCTCCAGAGACTCCCCATCGGGATAATAACCTACTTTGACCTCAGGCAGCACCACCTGAGGGCTGAGGTAGCGATCATCGTCGGGGAGAAGGAATACTGGGGGAAGGGCTACGGCACCGATGCCATGACCGCTCTCCTCGATCACCTCTTCAATGAGCTGAACCTAAACCGCATCCATCTGCATTTGGCCGAATACAACACAAGGGCGCTGAAATCCTATGAGAAGTGCGGCTTTGTAAAGGAGGCAACGCTTCGCCGGTGGTATTTCGTTCGTGGCAAATACCATGATGGCTACTTGATGAGCATCCTGAGAGATGAATTCAACCAGGGGCGTATAACTCCATAAAAAATCCCCAATTCCTCTTTTAGTCCCCAAAATTTAAGGTAAGGAGCGACACCTGTGCCCAGATCGAGGGTTTTTTATGGCTGGTGGATTGTTGGCATAGGGCTACTATGCCTCCTTCTTGGCGGGGGGATAGGCTTCTATACCTTCAGCGTCTTTATTATCCCCCTTGAGGAAGAATTTGGCTGGACGAGGACCCAGCTCTCTCTGGCGATAACCATCTCCTGCCTGATGGGACTAATTGGCCCCATCGCTGGCATACTGGTCGATAGGTATGGTGCCAGAATAGTGATGACAGTCGGTGCGCTCATCACCGGTGCCGCTATCGCCCTGCTTGGCTTTACAACATCGCTGTGGCAATTCTACTTCCTCTTTTTCGTGATGTCTGTGGGACTATTGGGAGTCCTCGACCTCCCCATTGATACCATGATCTCGAACTGGTTTACGAGGAGAAGGGGGCTAGCGATAGGTATCGCCCTCACCGGCTATGGTCTTGGGGGACTACTTATGGCACCTCTTGCAGCCTACCTTATCAGCACCATAGGATGGAAATGGACATATCACATCCTGGGTCTGGTTATCCTGATCACCTTGGTGCCATTATGTATTCTTGTGGTGAAACACCGACCTGAGGAAATGGGGCTCTTTCCCGAAGGGGAGCAGACCCCTAATGAGGATAGCCCCACTCAAGGCGATGTCCAAAAAGAGACGGGCCTGAGCCTATCCGAGGCACTTAAAACATCCACCTTCTGGCTCCTGGTTCTGGTAATGACCTTTGCCTGGCTTGGGCTTGGCTCAATGGCCGTGCACACGGTCCCTCTCCTTAAGGATAGGGGCTTTTCACTCCAGACAGCTTCGGTTATCTTCGGCTTTCTCTTAGGCATCAGTATCGCGGGCAGGGTGGCGGGGGGTTATATGGCGGACAGGATGCCGATAAAATACCTCACCATTGCCTTCCTCATCCTCCAGGCAATAGGTCTGGCCTTAATGATACCGGAGGGGAGCACTGTGGCGGTATGGGCCTTCGCCTTGATACTTGGACTCTCCCTTGGGGGGCTTGCCACCTTGACACCGCTACTGGTGGTTCACTATTTCGGCCTCGCATCCCTCGGCTCTATCCTCGGTGGGCTCTGGGCCTTTATCACCATCGGCTTCGCCGGGGGGCCGCTCCTCACCGGATACATCTGGGATATAACCAAAAGCTATAACCCGGTGCTAATCGCCTTCATCGCCACCACCGCCCTCTCTATAGCGCTCATGTTCCTCCTGCCCCGTTCCAAGCAACTCGCTTGACCTTTCCCAACGAAATCGATAAGATGGTATTGGAACGAAGCTATGGCCAATGTAGTCCTGGTAATCGATATGCTCAAAGGATTTCTAGAGGAGGGGAATCCTCTCTACTGTGGTGAAGGGGCGCGCCGCATTATCCCTAATATTCAAAGGCTCCTTAAAGAGGAGATAGCGAAGGGGTCAGGGCTTTTCTATCTCTCAGACCGCCATGCCCCCGATGATCTCGAGTTCAAGATGTTCCCCCCCCACTGCATTGAGGGAACCCAGGAGGCAGAGGTCATCCCGGAGCTAAGAGGCTACCAGGGCGAGATAATACCTAAGAGGCGCTTCTCCGGATTCTTCGGTACCGACCTCGATAGGAGACTTGAGGAGACGAGGCCGGAGAAGGTCATCGTCTGTGGGGTCTGCACTGATATTTGCATTTTGCACACTGTCGCCGATGCCAGAAACAGGGACTATACTGTTGAGGTCCCGATCGATTGTGTCGCCTCCTTTAATGAAGAGGGACACAAATTTGCCCTTGAGCACATGGAGAGGGTCCTTGGTGCCCAGCTTGTGAGGTAGGAGATGCCACTTTTCGAAATACCCCAATCTGTCCTCATCGGCCAGACAGCGGATATATACTTTGCCCGAACCATCGAGGTTCTCAAGAAGGAGGGGAGAAACCCGATGGCAACCATGGAGATATTCCCCTCAGGCGAAGGGATACTATGTGGCATGAATGAGGCCAAGGTTTTGCTCTCCGGTGTGCTTCCTGAGAGCAGGGAGGTATGGGCCCTAGAGGAAGGGGAGACCTTCAAGGGGAAAGAGGTAGTCCTCAGGATAACAGCCCCCTACCAGAGCTACGGCTTATATGAAACCGCCATTTGCGGCATCCTGGCCCACTGTAGCGGCTGGGCCACTGCCGCCAGGGAATGCGTCGATGCTGCCGGTGGGATACCAATTACCAGCTTTGGTGCCCGCCATGTTCACCCACAGGTATCCGGAGTAATGGACTATTCCGCCATGGTCGGGGGGTGCGCTGGCTGTTCCAGCAGCGAGGGTGCCAGACTAGCTGGCATCTCCCCGACAGGCACCATGCCCCATGCCCTGATCTTAATAATGGGTGATACCGCCACTGCTACCCTGGCATTTGATAAACATATGCCCCCTGATGTGCCAAGAATATCACTGGTGGATACCTTCAAAGATGAGGTCGAAGAGAGCATTATCGTGGCAAAGGCGCTTGAAGGTCGCCTCCGCGGGGTGCGCCTCGATACCCCATCAGAGAGGGGAAGGGTTACCCCCCACCTGGTAAAGGAGGTAAGGGTCGCCCTGGACATGGCTGGCTTCAAAGAGGTCATCATCTTCGTTAGCGGTGGACTCGACCCGGAGAGGATAAGGCTCTTTATAGAAGAGGGCGCCCCTGTTGACGGCTTCGGTGTGGGAAGCTACATCAGTGGTGCCAGGCCCATCGACTTCACCGCTGACCTGCACGAGGTTGACGGGAGGCCGGTGGCCAAGAGGGGGAGGTTCCCAGGTATCACCCCAAACCCAAGGCTAAAGCGGGTGATGTGAATATGTCCCAACAAGGCCCTGGTGAGAAAAAGAGAAATATAAGAAAGCCACTTTTAATTGTTGGTCTGGTCGCGGCCGCAAGCGCCGCCACGATCTTCATCGCCCAGAGGAGACGGAGGTCGAGGTCACAGCTAGCCAGACTCCGCAGGCGAATCCGCCGATAAGGAGGGTAGTATGAAAAGGATCGTTCTCCTGACCCTAACTCTTACTCTATGTCTCGCTATGGTTGGCTGTGGTGGAGGGGCAGCAACCCTCACCGTCTCCCAGATTCCCTGGCCCGATGGGGAGGAGACAGGTTATGTAATCCAGGATCAGGATGGAAACGAGATTGGCACCGCCGAGATGACTATATCAAGAGATGGCGATACATATGAAATGACATTCGATATGGTCATTGGCGACTCTACAGATAACATCCT
This sequence comes from Dehalococcoidia bacterium, assembly GCA_030642645.1. Classification (GTDB taxonomy): domain Bacteria; phylum Chloroflexota; class Dehalococcoidia; order E44-bin15; family DAOWNJ01; genus DAOWNJ01. Next base: position 4,263 of record DAOWNJ010000084.1, read on the forward strand.
CATGACCCTGAACGCCGACGACCTGAAGCCGATCTCCGAGACAAGAACCATATATATACCTACGGTGGGAACCTACGAGCTCAGCGCCAGCTACAGCGATAACCAGATCACCGTGGAGGCCGAGACCCCTGATGGGCATGAGGGGCCACTTACCTTTGATATACCCGCCGACTCCTTCGCCAACGACGAGGTATAGTATCTATTCAGAACGCTTCCATTTGAGGAGGGCTACACCGCAACATACACCAATGTCAGCATCCAGTACTGGCCTCCCCCAACACCAAAGGTTACTATTACTATCACCGGGACAGAGGTGGTCGAAACCCCTGCGGGTAG
>DAOWNJ010000137.1 GCA_030642645.1 Dehalococcoidia bacterium
AGACCATTGCTTGTTTCGACATATCGGCAGGCAATTGAGTGCAAAAGATTGTCATGCACAAATCATCTTCAGTGAATTTTCCTTCCGCCATGTCCGCACTACCTAGAAACCTTCTAGGCAACTGGATTTTTTGTAAGCCCTTCTTAAAATCTTCAAACAAACTCTTTACTTCTATAAAGATAGGGGCCGACAGCTCCAGTTTATATTCACCTATCTTTTTGTTTCTGCCAGGTGGTCTAGAGCTAAGCTTGGAAGGAAATCTCTTATCGAGAAAAGCTGCTACCATCAACTCATTAAATGCAGAAATACATTGCCTATAGTCGTTATTCTTTAATTGTTCTTTCATATGCTTGTCTAGGAGACTGGATTTTTTACCGAACTCTAATAACCAGCTTAATTCTTGACGAATAGCCTCAGCTTTTGGATCACGCCCCAACCAAATTCTACGTCTGGGATCATCATTTGTGAGCGAATCCAAACATTCTTGAGTATAAATCTGATGTGTCACCTTAACCTCCATAGTTATTGCCCCCTCACCATCTCCAGAAACCTCTCAAAGGAGTTTACCGTATCCTTTGGCCCCGGCGATGCCTCGGAGTGATACTGAATTGCCAGGATCGGAAGCTCCTGGTGTCTGAGGCCCTCCACCGTTCCATCATTCAGGTTTATATGGCTCACCTCAAGCCCTGTATGAGAGAGGCTATCGGCATCAACGGCATAGCCGTGGTTCTGGGCGGTGATATGAACCCTGCCGGTGGCAAGGTCGAGGACAGGGTGGTTGCCTCCACGGTGCCCGAACTTGAGCTTGAAGGTCTTCCCGCCAAAGGCTCTGCCGATAAGCTGGTGCCCAAGGCAAATCCCCATAATGGGCTTTTTGCCGATGAGCTTCCTTACCGTCTCCTCCAAATATGGGAGTGCCGGGTCGCCTGGCCCCGGGGAAAGGACGATGCCATCGGGCCTCATGTCCAGGATATATTCTGCCGGGGTGTTGGAGGGCACTACGGTCAGGGCACAACCCATGCTGCTGAGGATGCGCAGGATACTGTATTTAACCCCGCAATCAACGACAACTATATGATAGCTGGCAGCAGGGTCATACCCCTGAGGCTCCCACTGGTAGGCGGCTTCGGTAGTAACACGAGTTACGAAGTCAATATTGTCATAACGGGGGAGCCCCCTCAGCCTCTCCAGCGCCCCCTCAGGCGAATCCGAGGTTATCATCCCCATCATAACCCCTGCTGAGCGGAGGCGACGGGTCAAGGCCCTGGTATCCACCCCGTTGATTCCGGGGATTCCGTTTGAATTGAGGTATTCATGGAGAGTCGAGATGCTCCCACTGTGGCTGGGGGTGGGGCAGTCCTCCCTTACAACAAAGCCCCTTACCTGAATTCTCCTCGACTCGATGTCTTCATTATTTATTCCATAGTTCCCTATGAGAGGGTAGGTTGGAACAACGATCTGACCGGCATATGAGGGGTCGGTGAGCATCTCCTGATAACCTGCCATGCTGGTGTTGAACACGACCTCCCCATAGGCCTCTTCCTCAAAGCCGAAGCGGTAGCCCTCGTAGGCCGAGCCATCCTCAAGTATGAGTATAACCTTTTTCACTCTCAGACTCAGACCCCTTCCTTAAAGCTGGGAGTCATCTCCATCCGAAGATGGTCGTCTTTATAAACCACCTCGCCGCCATAGACGGTGGCCATCGCCTTTCCCTTTAGAAGGCAGCCGGCAAGTGGGTTATTCTTCCCCTTTGAGGCGAAGGATGCAGGGTCAACCACCCACTCCAGATCGGGGTCAAAGATAGTAACATCTCCCGGTGAGCCGACCTTGAGCGTGCCGACTTCAGCACCAATTATCCTTGCAGGCCCTATGGTAAGCTTTGAGATAAGCATTGTCAGGTCGAGCTTCCCGCTATGAACAAGTCCCATAAGGCTGCCGAATGCTGTCTCGAGCCCGCTTATGCCAAAGGAGGCAAGGTTGAACTCGCACATCTTGTCAGCGATAGTATGGGGGGCATGGTCAGTGGCGATGGCATCTATTGTCCCATCCTTTAGCCCCTCAATCAGTGCCTCGATGTCCATCCCGGTGCGAAGTGGTGGTTTAACCTTGGCATTAGGGTCAAGCGACAAGGGATGCGGAGATTCTTTATTGCCCAGCACCCTCTCCTCTGTCATGGTCAAATGGTGCGGGGTTACCTCTGCAGTTACATTGATGCCCTTCTCCTTCGCCTGGCGTATAAGCTCAACGGAGCCCCTGGTGCTGATATGTGCGATATGAACCCTTCCCCCTGTTAATTCGGCAAGGGCGATGTCCCGGAAAACCATGATCTCCTCTGCTTGACTGGGGATTCCCACGAGCCCCAGCCTTGTTGCCACCAAGCCCTCGTTCATCGCCCCACCCTCGGTGAGGGAGGTATCCTCGCAGTGGTCTATAACGGGCAGAGCGAAGGTGCGGCTATACTCAAGGGCATGGCGCATAAGGTTTGAATCCCTTAC
>DAOWNJ010000062.1 GCA_030642645.1 Dehalococcoidia bacterium
CTCCAACACATCGCGGAGGGCAGCAATCTTTTGGTGGTAATCTTGGTGATGGGTCAGGTAAGCGGAGGAGTATCGAGAGCGGAACCAGTCGAAGAGGGCCTTCACGCTTGGCCAGAGGTGGGGGCCCGCTATAAGGTTCTGGAGGTTGAGCTCCTCGAGGATGGAGACGCGGTCCATCTCGAGCTCCTCATCACCCTTGCGTAAAGTGACCCTGTCAAGGTAGGACTTTACCTCAACCACCTCCGGGGAGAACTCCGTTATCCTTGAGAGGCACTGGAGGAGGGAGAGGTCATCGGCGAGGGCCTTCACCAGAGGGTACTCCTCCCTTGCAGAGGAAAAGAAGTCCTGGTAGCCTTTTGCCCGAGCTATCCGGGAGAGGCGCTCAAGGCCAGAGAGTGCCCCCCTATCCGGGCTCTCGCCAAGCCTCTGTCTCAGGAGGTCGAGGGTGGCCCTATTTTGAGAGATAGCCCTCTTGAGCCCCTCAAGCCCCTGGATAAGAAGCCTCTCCTGCTCATCGAGCTCCTCCCCCTCCTCCACCGGCCTCAGGTCAGGGCAGATGAGGGATGCATAGGGCAAAATGGAGTTCCAGGGGTGCTCGGTGCTATAGTAGAGACGCTCGAAGGCCCCCTCCATCCCGCTCCCCCACCAGAGATATGGGACCAGGCTTGAGGTCAGCCTTCCCCCGATGAGGCTCTCCCCTGTGCGGAGGAACAGCTTCCTCGAGGGGTTGAGGGATACCTCAACCGCAGGGATTTGCCAATAGACGAAGCATAACAGATAGAGGGTGATCAAGGGCCAGGTCAAGGCGAATTCCTCTGAAAGCTCGCGGTATAGCTTTGGAACAGCGATGCCCCCCACTTCATCGAGCCTCCTTCCGATGATGTCAAAGACAGGGCAGGAAGAGGGGTCTAGCTTTCTCGGGTCACGAGGCCGGGAAAGCCCAAGGGCAGGGGCAATGTCATCGAGGGCCATCTTCGCCCAAGGGTCATCCGGGTTTACAAAAAACCCCTTAAATATATCCCCTGCATCCGAATATCTCACAGCCCTACCCAGAAGGGAGGAGTCTATTGGCGGGGAGGGGCGGGCATTGGCAAGGAGGATGGTGGCAATAGAGGTGAGTATCCTGTCACTCTCCGTTGTCGAGAACACCTCACCTGGATCGATGGAGACCCCATATGTGAGGATGCTGCCAGCCGCATAGCTCTCTGCGTCCCCTTTTATCTCCAGATCAGCCCCGGTGTGGTATCCCTCCCCCCTCTCCCTGAGAGTGAGCGATGGGGCCAATAGCGCGATGCGCCGTTCCCGGATGAGCTCTCGGGGGACTCCCTGATGGCGTGAGAGGATCACAATCCTGAAGTGGACATCCCCGGTGATCTCGCCAAGCTCCGGTTGCCAGGACTCGGTGAGGATGACCTCGCCGGGGTACTCGACGCCCTTATGTATCGCAGTGAACGGCGTGGGCCTACCAGAAGGAAATTCTGAGAATAACCCTATCTTGATGCCCCCTTTCAATCGCCAATGAGGCGGTGTAACTCATCCTCACTAAGCAGTCTTGTGCCCAGCGCTTTCGCCTTTTTCAATTTTGAGCTTGGCTCCTCACCAGCAACAAGGTAGCTCGTCTCTTTGGTAACGCTTGAGCCAACAGACCCACCAAGCTCCTTTATCCTTGCCTCTGCCTGGGCTCTCGAGAACCTCTCAAGCCTTCCAGTGATGACAAACTCCTGGCCTGAGAGGGGGAGCTCACCTCTTTCACGATGTTCAGCTTCCAGTTGTGTGAGACCTGCCTTCCTCAGCTTCTCGATAAACCTTAGATTTGCCTCCTGCCTAAAGAAAATAACTATACTCTCCGCTATCGCTGACCCGATGGCGCGGATAGAGATAAGCTCATCATATGAGGCCTCCTGGAGCCTGCTCATGCTCCCGAAGTTTAAGGCCAGTATCTCGGCCATCTCCCCCCCGACATGGCGGATGCCGAGGGCAAAGATTATCCTTGAGAGGGGCCTTTCCTTGCTCTTCTGGATAGAGGCCAGGATATTTGAGGTGCTCTTCTCTGCCATCCTCTCCAGCCCCATCAGCTTATCAGGTGTGAGGGAGTAGAGGTCGGCGGCATCCCTGATGAGCCCTGCCTCCAGCAGGCTAGCGGTGAGTTTCTCCCCAACCCCCCTTATATCCATTGCACCACGGGAGACGAAGTGCTTTACGCTCTCATATACCTGGGCAGGGCATGATGGGTTGGTGCAGCGGCTCATCGCCTCCCCCTCAGGCTTTATCACCTCGGCCCCACAAACAGGGCAGCGGGATGGCATGGAAAAGGGGCTCTCCCCCCCTGTCCTGCGGCCCGCCACCGGGGCAACAACCTGGGGGATGACCTCTCCGGCCCGCTGGACGATTACCCAGTCGCCGATGCGGATGTCCTTTCTGTGTATATCCTCCTCGTTGTGAAGCGCAGCCTGCTTTATGGTAACCCCACCAACCGATACCGGATCAAGGATGGCGTAGGGATTAAGGGTCCCCGTCCTGCCAACGCTGATTCCTATATCTAGAAGCCTTGTTACCGCCTGGACTGCCGGGAATTTATAGGCTATTGCCCATCGGGGCTCATGCCCGATATTCCCAAGCCTCTCCTGGAGGGGGATCGAGTTCACCTTCACCACAACCCCATCGGCGTCATATCCTATGCCCTCCTTCCTCTCCAGCCACTCACGATAGTAGCCCACAACCCCATCGAGGTCGCTGAAGAGGGCATTATTGGGGTTTACCCTGAATCCTAAAGACTTGAAGTATTCCAATGCCTCCCAGTGTGTCTCAGGGACAGCACCTTCAGCCCAGCCGAGGGCATAGATATATATATCGAGGGGACGCTGGGCGGTGATGCGCGGGTCAAGCTGGCGAAGGGAACCAGCAGCAGCATTTCTCGGGTTAGCGAATAGCGGAAGGCCGGGATTGCCCCTCTCCTCATTCAGCCTCTCAAAACCGGCCCAGGGCATGTATACCTCCCCCCTCACCTCAAACCTCCTCGGGGCATCCCTGGGAACGCTCAAAGGGATGCTCCTTATCGTCCTCAGGTTCTGGGTAACATCCTCACCCCGAAAGCCATCCCCCCTTGTAGCGCCCTTGAGGAGCCTCCCATCTTCATAGGTGAGGGCGACGGCGAGGCCGTCCATCTTGAGCTCACAGACAAAATCGAATCTCTCCCCTCCAACGAGCCCAAATATCCTCTTATGCCAAGCCCGCAAGTCCTCATCAGAGAAGACATTGCCCAGGCTGAGGAGAGGGATGGGGTGCTCTATAACCCCGAATGCCTCAACCGGCTCTGCGCCAACCCTCTGTGTAGGGGAGTCAGGGGTGATGAGCTGGGGGTGCTCGCTCTCAAGCCTCTTTAGCTCCAACATAAGCTGGTCAAATTCAAGATCGCTAATCTCAGGGCTATCGAGGACATAGTAGCGATAGTTATGGTGGTTGACCTTCCCCCTCAGCTCCTCGATCCTCTTTTTGACATCTTCAAGCTCATCCAACAGACCCTACCATTTCGATCGATAAGTAAATACTAAAGCTTCACTGCCTTTGCAGTGTAGACATCGGGGATGGTCAGTATCTGCTGCCTCTGCTCCTCCGGGATCGGCTCATCCAGTCCAAGGACCATCAGCGCCGGACCACGGGGCTTCTGCCTGGAAACCTGCATAAAGCTGATGTCAACATCGGCGCTCCCGGTAATAGTCCCTACAGCACCGATAAGGCCGGGGCGGTCAAGGTGGTCACTGAAAAGCCAGTAGCCACCGATGGGGACAATATCGATCCAGTAGTCGTTAACCCTGACGATGTGCACTTCCCCCCTCATCAGGGTTCCCGCTGCTCGGGTGGTGCCGGCAGATGTATTCACCTCCATAGTGACGAGATTTCCATAGTTCTCACAGACCAAACCCTTATGCTCAATCACCTTGAGCCCGCGTTCCTGGGCGATGAGGTTGGCATTCACCAGATTGACCCTCTCCTCGCTCATGCTCTCTAGTAGCCCGCCGAGGCTAGCCGCCTTAAGGGCAGTGGTATCATAATTTGCGATCTCCCCCTCAAACTTTATGGTGATGGTGCCAAATTGCCCCTCAGCTAGCTGGCTTACAAGCTTGCCAACCACCGATGCCACCTCGAGGAACGGGAGGAGAAATGGGGCGGTGTCGGGGGGGATCATGGGGGCATTGACTGCATATCTGGTGGGGCGGTCATTCAGCACCGCTAATATCTCCTGAGCTACATCCAGAGCGACATTCGTCTGGGCCTCAACCGTGGATGCCCCAAGGTGGGGGGTGACGATAATACGGTCGCTCTTGAGGAGGATGTTATCTGTTGCCGGCTCCTTTGTGAACACATCGATGGCAGCCCCAGCCACCCTCCCCTCCTCTATAGCCTTGTAGAGCGCCCCTTCATCTATCACCCCACCCCTGGCGCAGTTGATGAAGCATACTGTTGGTTTGACCATGGAGAGCTCTTTTGCCCCGATGAGCCCCCTGGTCGCCTGATTAAGGGGGACATGGATGGTGATGAAGTCTGAGCCCTTCAAAAGCTCCTCCATAGAGGTAAGCTCCATCCCCAGATTCCTGGCATACTCCACGGAGACCAGGGGGTCATAGGCCAGGATACGCATCTCAAACCCCCTGGCCCTCTTTGTCACCTCCGAGCCCACCTTTCCCAGCCCGATTATGCCCAGGGTCTTGCCCCTCATCTCGGTCCCGACGAATTTGTTCCGCTGCCAACCCCCCGATCTGAGGGAGGCATTGGCCTGTGGGATATGGCGGGCGAGGGCAAGCATCATGGCAATGGTGTGCTCAGCAGCGGAGACCGTATTCCCAGCGGGGGCATTGACCACAGCAATCCCGTGTCTGGTTGCCGCCTCGACATCGATGTTATCAAGCCCAACGCCGGCGCGCCCGATGACCTGGAGCTTCCCTCCTGCCTCGATTACATCTTGTGATACCCTTGTCTCGCTCCTCACCACAAGGGCCTCATATCCACCAATGATAGATACGAGCTCCTCATGGCCTATCCCCACCCTCTCATCCACCTCAGCGTATTTGCGCAGGAGCTCTATCCCATCCTGAGCAACAGGATCAGCGACCAGAACCTTCATCCCAAAACACCCCTCAACACCTCGATCACATCATCTATGTCCCTCTCACAGACATATCCCAGGTGACCGATGCGGAATATCTTCCCTTCAAGCCTCTGCTGCCCCCCGGCGAGGATGATGGCATGCTCCTCCCTGAGGAGTCTCAAAAACTCCTTGACATCGAGGCCATCAGGCGCCCTGACCGCAGTCACCGTATTTGAGGCAAAGGCCTCATCCGGAAACAGGGAGAGCCCGAGGGACTTAACCCCATCCCTCGCCCTCCCCCCCACCCTCTGATGGCGGGCCACGATATTGGGGAGCCCCTCCTCGGCCATCATCTCGAGTGATGCCGAGAGGGCATAGAAGGTGGTGATGGCCGGGGTCCAGGGCGTCTGCCCTCTACCCTCAAGGTAGTTCTTCGCCTTTTGAAAGTCCCAGTAGAATCGGGGCATCCTTGCCTCCCTATTCGCCCGCCACGCCCTCTCGCTAACGCTCACCATACTAACCCCTGGTGGGGCCATCCAGCCCTTCTGGGAGCCGCTTACAACGACATCGCACCCCCACTCATCAACGGGGAGGTCTATGGAGCCAATGCTGCTTATGGCATCAACCAGAAGGAGCTTATCAAACTCCCTCACCACCCTGGTTATCGAGGCAAGGTTATTGGTGACCCCGGTCGATGTCTCGTTATGGGTAACCAGGACCGCCCTTATCGATGGGTCATCGTTCAATGCCCTCCTGATCTCATCTGGGTCGGCGGCCTTCCCCCACTCGAAGTCGAGCCTCACAACATCGGCACCGAAATTCTGGGCAATATCGGCAAACCTGTCCCCAAAGGCACCAATCGAGACAGAGAGCACCCGGTCTCCTGGGGAGAGTGTATTAACGATTGCAGCCTCCATCCCACCCGTGCCCGAGCCGGTGAGGATGAAGATGTCACCCTTTGTCTGA
>DAOWNJ010000108.1 GCA_030642645.1 Dehalococcoidia bacterium
AGGGGCAGCCCTTCCTTGAGGCTATCCGCCAGATGAGAAACGAGATCGGCAGGGAGAATGTCCTCTATATCCATGTTACCCTCCTCCCCTATATCTCGGCAACGGGTGAGCTCAAGACAAAGCCAACCCAGCATAGCGTGAATGAGCTGAGGAGGATCGGGATCCAGCCTGATATAATCGTCTGCCGCAGCGACCACCCTATCACCGATGGGATTAAGGAGAAGCTCGCCCTATTCTGCGATGTGGAGAAGAGGGCTGTTATCCCCCTCCCCACAGCCCAGACCATCTATGAGGTTCCATTGATCCTGGAGGAGGAGGGGGTTGGGGGGCTCGTCCTCCAGTTCCTTCATCTCCCCTCAAGGGATGGTGACCTCAGCGAGTGGCGAGAGTTTGTGGAGAGGATGAAAGCCCTCAAGGAGGGGGTTACCATCGCAATCGTTGGAAAGTATGTTGAGCTACCAGATGCCTATTTCTCAGTGCGTGAGGCGCTATCTCATGCCGCCCTCTACCATGACCGTCACCTTGAGCTTCAGTGGATCCCCTCTGAGGACCTGGAAAGGGGGGAACCCGATCACATCCTTCGCTCCGCTCAGGGGATTGTTGTCCCAGGTGGTTTTGGCTATCGGGGGATAGATGGGATGGTGAGGGCAGCCCGCTATGCCCGTGAGAACCAGATACCCTACCTTGGCCTCTGCCTCGGGATGCACGTGATGGTAATCGAGTTTGCTCGAGATGTTCTGAACCTTCCCGGTGCCAACTCGGCCGAGTTTGACACAGATACGCTCTACCCGGTAATAGACCTCATGCCAGACCAGAGGGAGGTAAAGGATAAAGGGGGAACGATGAGATTAGGGGCCTACCCCTGCCACTTAGTTCGGGGGACAAGGGCGGCTCGCGCCTACGGTGAAGAGGTTATCTGGGAACGCCATCGCCATCGCTTCGAGTTCAATAACCGCTTCCGAGACGAGCTTGGGGGGGCTGGGCTCATCCCCAGCGGGCTCTCCCCGGATGAGAGGCTTGTGGAGATAAGCGAGGTTAAGGGTCATCCCTTTATGGTTGGGGTTCAGTTTCACCCCGAGTTTCGCTCCCGACCCAACCGTCCCCACCCCCTCTTTCGAGATTTCATCGGGGTGGCAAAGGGGGTTCTTCGTGAGGGTGCCCAGTTGCCACTGGGCTCGACAAATGATAAAATGGTTTCAGATGCATCTCTTTCTCGACACTGCTAATATAGAGGAGATCCGAAGGGCGAAAAGCCTCGGCGTTATAAGCGGGGTTACTACCAATCCATCTCTTATTGCCAGGGAGGACAACCCCGACTATAAGGCGGCTGTTCTGGAGGTCTGCTCTATTATCGATGGCCCGGTCTCGGCCGAGGTCTTGAGCCTTGATAGGGATGGTATCCTCAGGGAGGCCCGTGAACTCTCCTCTTGGGCTCCCAATATAGTGGTCAAGATACCGATCAGCGCCTCAGGGCTTGAGGCGGTATCGGTTCTCTCTCAGGAGAATATAAAGGTAAACCTTACCCTCTGCTTCTCCCTGAACCAGGCTCTCCTGGGGGCACTCGCCGGGGCAAGCTATGTGAGCCTGTTTGTGGGGAGGCTCGATGATATTGGACATGATGGGATGGCGCTCGTAGGGGAGATTGTGGAGGTCTTTCGCCATTATGACATTAAGACACAGGTGATCGCCGCCAGCATTCGTCATCCACTCCATACTATCGCCGCCGCCAAGGCTGGGGCTCATATTGCCACGGTTCCTTACAGGGTCCTGATGCAGATGATCGAGCACCCACTGACTACGGCTGGGATCGAGAGGTTCATCGAGGACTGGCAGAGGGTAGCCAAGAGGGCGGCGATTATTTAGATGAGGGGGTGGTTTTGAACATCGCAGAGCTTGACACAAAGACGAGGGAGGAGCTCCTCGACATAGCCAAGGAGCTTGGCATCCCCGGCACTACTGCCCTGAGGAAGCAGGACCTTGTCTTCCGCCTCCTTCAGGCGCAGACGGAGCAGCAGGGGAATATCTTCACCGGGGGGGTCCTCGAGATAGTGGACGAGGGTTATGGATTCCTGAGGGAGGACAGCCTTCATCCCGGGGTGAACGATGTCTATGTCTCCCAGTCCCAGATCCGACGCTTTTCCCTGAGGACCGGGGACATGGTCAAAGGGCAGGTAAGGCCACCGAAGAGTGGCGAGAGGTTCTATGGCCTCCTCAGGGTCGAGGCGGTAAACAACCAGGACCCTGAGATGGTGAAGAACCGCCCCTACTTCGAGGCTCTCACCCCTGTCTTTCCCAACCAGCTCATAAACCTTGAGACCACCCCCCAGAACCTCCCCACTCGCCTGATGAACATGATTGCCCCCATCGGGAGGGGGCAGAGAGGGCTCATTGTCTCCCCGCCAAAGGCAGGAAAGACGATCCTCTTGAAGAACATTGCAAATGGAATCACCACCAACTACAATGACATCCACCTGATGGTCTGCCTCATCGGGGAGAGACCCGAGGAGGTAACCGATATGAAGAGGTCGGTGAAGGGGGAGGTGATAAGCTCCACCTTCGATGAGCCGGTCGAGAACCATGCCAGGGTTGCCGAGCTTGCCCTTGAGAGGGCGAAGAGGCTTGTTGAGGCAGGGAAGGATGTTGCTATCCTTCTTGACTCCATCACCAGGATGACCCGCGCCTACAACCTCTCCCTCCCCCCCAGCGGAAGGACACTCTCCGGCGGCATTGATACCGTTGCCCTCTACCCCCCGAAGAGGTTCTTTGGTGCGGCGAGGAGGACTGAGGAGGGGGGGTCGCTCACCATCATCGCCACCTGTCTGGTGGACACCGGGAGCCGAATGGACGAGCTCATCTACGAGGAGTTCAAGGGGACGGGAAATATGGAGCTTCACCTTGACCGAAGGCTTGCCGAGAAGAGGATATTCCCGGCGATGGAAATTCAGCGAAGCGGCACCAGGAGGGAGGAGCTCCTGCTTGATGAGACAGTGTTGAAGCAGGTATGGTTGCTCCGTCGCATTGCCTCCATGATCTCCGCTGATTCCTCCAACCCCACCGAGGCGACAGAGAGGATCCTTGACAGAATGTCGAAGACGAAGACGAATGCTGAGTTCCTGACCACCCTCTCCAGGGATATATAAATATAGCCAGAAGGTCATGCTTTATACTTGACAATTGTAGTTTTACCACTCTATAATCAGTGCCAATGAGGTAGGGGTGAGGATGGGAGGTTGAAGAAGGGAAAGTGATATTGCTTGAAAGCCGAGGAAAGGGCCAACCTCCGTGGGCGTTCCTGTGGAATGTCTGGGGTTGGCTTTTCTATTTGTTACCAGGAGCGGGGAGAGCAAATAGGCTTGACAAGCTAGAGAATTGAGTATAAAGTAGCTTAAAATGTCTGGGGCTTGACGAAGGAAAGGAGGAGCGTATGTGAGAAATTGGAAAGAAGATACAGATAACGCTGAAATAACTGAAAGGAGGCAGAGGTGAAACGAAGGATTGCCTCAATAATAGGAACAATACTCTTGGTGGTGATGATGCTGCCGGCAGGTATAGCGGGGGCCGATCCCGGCACAGCAGGCACCATCGATATACAGCATGACTGGTACTCGGCGCAGGGTGGCGCCGTGGTAACTGATGAAGCCCATGCTGCGGTTACCGTGCCTGCTCATGGGACAGCAACATTTGCTGTAGATAACCTGCGCGTCACCGATACGAGCGGGAACGGTAGCGTAGGTGTGGAGGATGTAACGGTTACAGATGCCGGGGCCGCTCTGCC
>DAOWNJ010000065.1 GCA_030642645.1 Dehalococcoidia bacterium
TCCGAGGAGGTAGATATAGTTATCGCCTGGGGGGTGGAGGGGCAGCTTGCTGTCCTCCCCAACCACGCCCCACTCCTCACCATTCTCCAGCCTGGGGAGCTCGTTATCAGAAAGGATGGGGAGGAGTTCCTGATGGCTGTTTCCGGTGGCTTCCTTGAGGTTCGCGATAATAAAGTGATAGTCCTTGCAGATACTGCGGAGAGGGCTGAGGAGATAGATATAGCTCGCGCTGAGGAGGCCAAACACCGCGCTGAAGAGCTCCTCGCAACTCGCCCCCCTGATATGGACCTCGCCGCCGCTGAGGCGGCCCTTCGCCGCTCAATGGCTCGGCTCAAGACTGCAGAGAGAAGGCGGAGGAGGCCCGGAGTGCCTAGGGTAGGGGTGTAAACGCCCTTTTCCCGAAACAGTGCATGAGATGGATTGGAGGGGAGATGGGTCAAGAATGGAACTTTAGTGATCTTCCTGTGATCTCCGAAGCTGTGAGCAGTAAGGTTCTTGCTGAGATCGATGAATTTGGGAAGTTAGGTGAAGAGGCTATGAGGGATAAGGTTAACAGTGCACTCGAGGCTGTGGCTGAAGATAATCCGCAGTTGGCCGGTGCTGTTCGTGGGACTATAGAAGGTGCTCTTGAAGCTTCAGATTTCTTAGCAGACAAGCTGAGCCATAGAGAGTGGAAGGAACTAGAGTTCGTTTTGCAGTATAGCCAGTTAGTAGTCTTGCGAGCCTTAAACGAAGCTATCAGGGAGAAGGAAGAGAAAATCTAATGCCTAGCATACTATACCATCGATCAGCTCAACAACCACGCGACCCCTATCCGGGTCAATCATCTTTACCACATCCTCAATAGCCGGGATTAGAAGCTCGCCATGGTGACCATGCACCACATAGACATCGTTTGAACCTGTTGGCAAAATACCTTCTATCTTCCCTAGAAACTCCCCGTGACTAGTCCATACTTCAAGACCTACTACCTGGAACTGGTAGTAATCACCTTGGGGGAGGGGATGGGCCCTGGAGAGGGGAATTTCAAGGAATCGCCCCCTCATCTTCTCAGCATTCTCAATCGTATCCACATGCTCCAGCTTAATGGTCATCTTCCCGTTATGCCATCTGACCCCTTCAATGCTTACAGGGCATCCCTCAATATATATCTCCTCGGAGGGGGAAAATCTCTCCGGGAAGTCGGTCATTACCTCAACCTTCACCTCCCCCTTCACCCCTCTGGGGGCAATTATCCTGCCCACAATCAGGAACTGGGGCTTCTCCATGATACCCTTATACTATCTCAAGCATGGCCCTTGTTCCCTCCCTCACTGCTGCCACCCTCAAAAGGGTTCGCATTGCCTGGGCAACCCGACCTTGCTTCCCGATAACCCTCCCCTTATCCTCCTGAGCGACCTCCAGCTTGAGGACGATCCATTCCCCGCTCGGCTCCTCGGTTACCTTCACCTCATCTGGTGCAGTTACAATGGACCTGGCGATGTATTCGATGAGCTCCCTCATTCCTGCTCTCCTGATTCAGATTGCCCCTTAAACCTCTGCATGACCCCTACTCTACTTAGAAGGCTGGCGACCGTGTCTGTGGGCTGGGCACCCTGCCTGAGCCACTTTAATGCTTTCTCTTCATCAATGACGATGGTTGCTGGATCGGTCAGGGGATTATAGTGGCCTATGGTCTCGATAAAAGCCCCATCGCGGGGTGAGCGTGAATCTGCCACCACCACGCGATAGAAGGGCTTTTTCTTTGCCCCCATCCGTCGGAGTCTTATCTTTACCATGTCCCTCCTCTTTTTAGAGTTCGCTTTATTATGATTGATAACCATTGGGGTGTCAATGTCTTCGTTGTCAGGTGTGCCCCAAAAGGGTATAATCAGCGATATGAAGGCGCTAGAGCTACATAGCTGGGAGATGACCATACCTCAGGCCCAGGAGGTTCAGAAGAGGCTTGCCTCTCAGGTCTCCAGGGAGAGCGAGGTTGGAGACCCTCACCTTGTAGCAGGTGTGGATATATCTGCTCCAGACGCCAGTGGGGTGGCGAGGGGGGCTGTGGTTGTCCTTCGATGTCCAGGGCTTTCGATTGTGGAGGCAGAGATAGCCGAGGAGAAGGTCAAATTTCCCTATATTCCCGGCCTTCTATCCTTCAGGGAGGCCCCTTTGATCATCGCTGCCTGCGAGAGGCTGAAGTCTACCCCGGAGCTCATCATGGTGGATGGGCAGGGGATTGCCCATCCCAGGAGGATGGGGCTTGCCTCCCATGTAGGGCTCTTTCTGGATACCCCGACAATAGGCTGTGCCAAGTCCATCCTCTGTGGCAGGCACGGGGAGCTTGGGGAGGGGGTGGGGAGCTGTAGCGAACTTATAGACAATGGTGAGGTCATCGGGGCAGCGCTCCGAACCAAGGCTGGCATCAAGCCAATCTATGTCTCTATCGGGCACAAAGTCGACCTACCCACCGCTATCAGTTGGGTTATGGCCTGCTTGAAGGGCTATCGCCTTCCGGAGCCAACACGCCTCGCCCATCTCGCCGCAGCGGGTAGGCTTGAGGTTGGGGAGGGGGAGCAGAGGATGCTTCTCCCTTGATGAATTTGAAGGTGAGGTGAAAGATGCAGGAAAGGGAGCGACTCGAAGAGCTTAAGGAACGCATCAAGGATTTAATGGTGCGTCTTTGACATCCTAGGGAAAGAGAGGGAGGTTACCAGGCTTGAGGAAGAGGCATCCTCCCCGAAATTTTGGGATGATCAGGCAAGGGCTCAGGGCGTTATGCGCCAGCTTGCAGAAGTGAATGGGGTAGTTCAGAGGTGGCGTGAGGTGGAGTGCAGGGCAAATGACCTTGCCGAACTCGCTCAGCTCTCCTTTGAAGAGGGAGACCGCTCCCTTGAGACGGAGATAGCCTCTGAGCTGGAGAGGGTTACCTCCCGCCTTGAGGAGATGGAGTTCGAGCTCCTCTTCACCGGTGAGTACGACGAGAGGAACGCCATCCTTGCGGTGCATGCCGGCGCCGGTGGCACCGAGTCCCAGGATTGGGCTGAGATGCTTTTGAGGATGTACCTTCGCTGGGCGGAGAGGAGGGGACACCAGGCGGATGTCCTTGAGGTATCCTATGGAGAGGAGGCTGGGGTTAAGAGCGCCACTATTGAGGTAAAGGGAGGATATGCCTATGGTTGGCTTAAATCGGAACGAGGGGTCCATCGCCTGGTTCGCCTCTCGCCATTTGATGCCGACCATGCCCGCCACACCTCCTTTGCCCTTATCGAGGTTCTTCCCGAGGCAGAGGAGGAGGTTGAGGTAGAAATAAACCCTGAAGACCTGAGAATAGAGACCTTCCGGGCCAGCGGTCCCGGAGGGCAGAACGTTCAGAAAACGAGCAGTGCAGTAAGGATCACCCACCTAGCGACAGGAACCGTCGTCGTCTGTCAGAATGAGCGCTCCCAGCTTCAAAACAAGGAGACAGCAATGAGGATACTGCGCTCTCGTCTCCTCGATCTTGAGCTGGCAAGGAGGGCCCAGGAGCAGGCAAGGCTCAAGGGGGAGCATATCGCCGCAGCCTGGGGGAACCAGATAAGGAGCTATGTCCTCCACCCCTATAAAATGGTCAAGGACCATCGAACAGGGTATGAGACCTCAGATGCCGCTGCCGTTCTTGATGGAGACCTTGACGGCTTCATATCGGCCTACCTGAAGTCGGCGATAGGAGCTGGCAGATGATAAGGAGGGCCTTCCTTTTAATCCTGGTCATTTCCCTTTTACTCATCCCAATACCGGTCGAGTCCCAGAGCCAGATCGCAGCCCAGGCCACATTCGATGTGGACTTCCCTCTATCCATCACCTTCAACCTTCAGGCGGAGAGCAACTCAGACATAACCAGAATCGTCCTCCAGTATCAGGTGGACAAGCAGTTAAGCTGCGCCCATGTTACCAGCATTGCCTTCCCCGATTTTGAGCCTGGGGCAAGCGTCCAGACGAGCTGGACATGGGACATGATAAAGTCAGGGGGCCTTCCACCGGGGACACAGGTATATTATAGCTGGATAATAGTGAATGAGGACGGCGATGAGCTGATAACAGAATGGGAGACATTATGCTTCGATGATGACCGATATGATTGGCATAGCGTTATCGACGGCAACCTGGAGATTTTATGGTATAGCGGGACACAGGAGTTTGCCCAGGAGCTTATGGATGCCGCCAACGATGCCCTTGTGAGGTTGGAGGCTAGTACCGGAGCTACACTTGAGAGGTCTGTCAGGATATATATCTATCCCAATGCCTACGACCTTCAGGGGGCTATGATCTACCCTCAGGAATGGACCGGGGGGGTTGCCTTCACCGAGCACGGGGTTATCGCCATTGGCATCTCCATATATAACCTCGAATGGGGCAAGAATGCCATTGCCCATGAGCTCGCCCACATGGTGATCCATCAGATTACCTTCAATTGCTATAATCAGCTCCCCACTTGGCTTGATGAGGGGCTGGCAATGTATGCCCAGGAGGAGCGTGATCCATCCTATGAGGCTGCACTCAATGAGGCGATCGCTGAGGGTGGGCTCTTTTCGGTTCGGACCCTCTCAAGCTCCTTCCCAGCATCCCCTCAGGCGGCGGCCCTTTCCTATGCTGAGAGCTATAGCATCGTGGGTTTCCTCATCCAGGAGTATGGCCAGGAAAAGATGCTGGAGCTTTTGCTGGTATTCCACGACGGCTGTGGATATGATGAGGCCTTGATGGAGGTATATGGCTTTGATATGGACGGGCTTGATGCCCTCTGGCGTGAGAGCATAGGGGCATTGGTCGGAAGCATACCGTGAGGAAAGAGATGAAAAGGGCCTCGCTCATATTTATAATCATCTTCTGTCTGGTAACAGTCCTCCCGTTAGTTGGGTGTGGGTGTGGAACCCAATTTGCCACCTATGAGAACACCACCTATGGCTTTTCTATAGACTACCCTGAGGGGTGGATAGAGGAGGAGACGGGGGCACAGGCTCCGATCGTAATCTTCAGCACCTCTGGGGGGCTCCCTCAGGTGATGGTATTAACTGAGTATCTGCCCTGGGCGACCACCCCCCAGGAGTATGCCGCCCAGAATGCCGAGGTCCTTGAGGAGGTGCTGGTTCAGTTTCAGGTAGTCTCTGAGGGGGATGTCTTGTTTGGGGAGGATGTGGGCTATGAGCTTGTCTTCACCTGGGTGGAGGGTGGGATCCAGGGGAAGGGAAGGATGGTATTCCTAATCCGAGGGAGTCAGGCATTTATCATCTGGGCCTATAGCACCGAGCAGGACTTCGACCAGAACGAGGCAACTATAGATAGGATCATATCCAGCTTTCACCTCGAGGAGCCAGCCCCCTATGGAATCCCCAGAGATGAGTGTCTCACCCTCTACGATATAGGGCCGATAACCCTGGACCCGGCGCTTGCCCGTGAGAGCAGCTCGAATCTTTACATAATGCAAATATTCAGCGGCCTCCTCGCCTTTGACCAGGATATGGAGCTTGTCCCTGATATAGCCTATGACTGGGATGTGAGTGAGGATGGTCTGACCTATACCTTCTATCTGAGAACAGGTGTTGTCTTCCATGATGGAAGCCCGGTAACCGCCTATGACTTCGAATATTCCTTTGAGAGGGCCTGTGACCCCTCACTTGGCTCCCAAACCGCTGGGACATACCTTGGTGATATTGTGGGTGTGAATGAGAAGCTCTCCGGTGAGGATGAGGAGATAAGTGGCATCACTGTTATCGATGATTATATCCTTGAGATCACCATAGATGCCCCGAAGGTCTATTTCCTATCAAAGCTTACA
>DAOWNJ010000155.1 GCA_030642645.1 Dehalococcoidia bacterium
CCCTTGCCAGCCCTATCGCATTTGCCTTTATGTGTTTCGCCGCCCTCCAGGCGAAGGTGAGGTCCCTCATCTCGTCATCCGTTGGCTTTCGTTTGGTGACGGTGCGCAGGTCCAGTCTCTCCTCAGCGAGGGAGTCGGAGCTCTGGATGAGGAGCCCCCCCCTGACCCGGCGAATATCGAGCGATGAAGCACTTTGAGGCTCTGGGGGGGGTGATTCCAGGATACGCAGGTTTCTCTTTTTCTTCAGAAGCTTAAGGGCCTCTTCATCATAGCCAGGGGCGATGATGGCATCGTAATGGGTATTTGTGATTTCCTCTGCTGTGGCGAGATCAATCGGCCTGCTGGAGGCGACGATGCCTCCAAATGCAGCCACCGGGTCTCCGGCAAGGGCCCTTCGGTATGCCTCGGCAAGGTCGGGGTGACTTGAGAGCCCACATGGGTTGGTGTGCTTTATGATGGCCACTGTTGGGGCTGAGAAATCGCTCACAACATCTAGCGCTGCATCAAGGTCGAGGATGTTGTTGAAGGATAGCTCCATACCTCCGAGCTTGACCGCGCTCACCATACCCGGCTCCTTTTTCACCATGGTGGCCTCAGTATAGAAGGCGGCCTCTTGATGCGGGTTTTCACCGTAGCGGAGGTTGTACACTTTCTTCAGGGCGATTGTCATCTCATCGGGGAACTTTTCCTCTTCCATCCTGAGGTAATTGGCGATGGCGGTGTCGTAGAGGGCCACATGTTGAAATGCCTTCTGTGCCAGCCTCTTCCTCTCCTCAAGCCCCACCTCGCCCCGCCGCAATTGCTCCAAAACGGGTTGGTAGTCTTCAGGATCAACCAGGACGAGGACATCGGGGAAGTTCTTTGCCGCCGCCCTGATCATGGTTGGCCCACCGATGTCGATATTCTCCAGGGCCTCATCCAGGCTGGCATCTGGTCTGGCCACGGTCTCGACGAAGGGGTAGAGGTTGACCGCTACAATGTCAATCGGCACCATCCCCCTTTTTTCCAGCTCGTCCATGTGGTCTTCCTTGTCCCTTCGGGCGAGGATTCCTCCGTATATGGCAGGGTGAAGGGTCTTTACCCTGCCATCGAGCATCTCAGGAAATCCTGTAAGCTCCTCAACACTACGAGCTGGGATGCCCGCCTCGGAGAGCGCCCTCTTCGTTCCGCCGGTGCTATATATCTGAGCGCCAAGCTCAAGAAGACCACGGGCGGAGTCAATTAGCCCTGTCTTGTCATAAACGCTTAATATGGCACGCACTTTATATCTCCTGGTACGCTTTTAGTTGACCGCCACGCTAAGTTGTAGAGCAAAGCCTGCTAATAAAAAGAATGCGCCAGCAATGGGAAGCCATTTGTTCATCCATATTAGGCCCAACTGGGTTACTTTTTTGAGCTGACGAGGAAATATATTGACTTCCAGCCCAGAACCCACTTTAAACCAGCCTTACCCTTTCCCCACCCCTTCTCCTCACCACATCCCCGATAAGCCTTGACCCGGGGAGCTCCCGCATGAGGTTGGGGATTTCCCTGGGAGAGCAGATAAGGGCCATCCCAACCCCCATATTGAACACACGATACATCTCATTCTCCTCTATACTGCCCCTTCCCTGGATCAGGTCAAATATCGGTGGGATATGCCATGAGCCCCTCTCAAGCCTTGCCCCAAGGCCC
>DAOWNJ010000146.1 GCA_030642645.1 Dehalococcoidia bacterium
GCCTGTCAACGACAATCTGACCGTGCCAATCTTGAGTGTCACGGCTATGTTTCTTGTGGGGTTGCTTTTTTAGGCAAAGATGGTTAAATAGTTAATAAGAGGTGAAAATTGAGACTTTTGGGGAATCTATATTGCTATATCTGGAGCGGGAGGGGAAATAACTGTAATAGCTATCTCTTCGCCAATGTCCTTCGTGGTGATAGGCCCCATGTCCTCATAGACCCTGGGATGGTAACCGATGAGCTTAATGAGAGGTGTCTTGATAATCTCATCACCCTTATGGGGAGGGACGGCATAAATGCTGAGGATATAGGGCTTGTGATCAACACCCACTCCCATCCCGATCACTGTGAGGCAAACGGGGCTATAGTGGAAAGGACGAGGGCTAAGGAAAGCAAGGTGAAGCAGGCCCTGGTTTGTATTCATGAGGATGAGGTTGAGCACCACAGGATGATGAGTGCACTCTTATCCGGATTAACGGGGAAGGAGATGAGGCTTGAGCCAGACTTCTACCTTAAGGAAGGGGAGCTCGTCCTTGGGAAGGACAATAATAAGATAGATCTCGAGATCATCCATACACCGGGCCATTCCCCCGGCTCTATAAGCATCTACTGGCCAGATAAGAAGGTTCTCATAAGCGGTGATGTGTTATTCAATGGAGCGGTGGGCAGGACGGACTTCCCAACCGGCGATAGTGGCCTTCTGAAGAGGAGCATAGAGAGGCTATCCAAGCTCGATATCGATTATCTTCTCCCTGGCCATAATACCGAGTTCGGAAATATAATAAGTGGTAAGCAGAATGTAGAGCAGAACTTCGCCTTCGTGAGATTGAACTACTTCCCGCTGCTATGAGAGACTCGCCTCTAGAAGGTATCCCTTAAGCATATCGAGTGCAGCCTCGGCGGCGCTCCTCTTATTTTGAAGCCTATCCCCGTGGAAGGTGTATTCTTCAGCGCGATTTCCGCTGGCTGATGAAACTGCGATATAGAATAGCCCCACCCCCTTTCCTGAAGAGCCACTGGCGGGTCCAGCGATGCCTGTCTCAGAGAGACCTATGTCGGCACCCATCACCCGTCTCGCACCCTCGGCCATCTCCTCGGCGGTCTTGCGGCTCACCGATTTATATATATCGAGGGTCTCCCTTTTAATCCCTAAAATCTTTACCTTTACCTCGTTATCATAGGCAACCACAGTCCCTTTATAATAAGTGGAGCTACCAGGGACATTGGTTACGAAATGCGATATGAGCCCTCCCGTGGATGATTCAGCGATGGCAATGGTAAGTCCACGCTCAGTGAGCAGAGCACCAATCTCTTGCTCCAGGCTATTTTTCATTTCTATCTCCTTTCACTCAAGCTCCCCAAGGTCAAACCTCATCCCGTCCCTTGCGGCGATCACCCTCACCCCGGTCTCATCGGATAGCCTCTTCGCCACCTCCCAGGGCTTGGCCCGCCACATTGTCATGCCGAAGTGGGTTATGATGGCCACCTTTGGCCTTATCTCCTTTATTATTTCACCCGCCTCGGGGGCCGAGAGGTGGTCATAGGGGCCCCTCTCAAGCCTCACCACATTTATTATCAGGAGGTCGGCCTTGTAATGGGAAGAAAGCCCCTCGAAATATTTGGTGTCTGCGATGTATGATATGGTATATTTGGGGCTCTGGAGTATCATCCCATATGTCTCAACCGAGTGCTGGTGCCTTATGGGGGTGGTTATTGCTATCTCCCCTATATGATAGCTCTTCCCCTCCTCGAGGGTCTCGATCCGCTCCAGATAGCCCCTGAGGTAATGGAGAATGACCGGGTCCTCTTCGAGGGCATCTGATGGGGCGAGGAGAACCCCCCTCCTCCTGAACCCACCATCGGTCATTGCCTCGATCATGACATTTATATCCGCTGCGTGGTCGAGGTGGCGGTGTGATAGGACGATAGCATCAAGCTTTGACGCCCTGAGCTTTCTCTTCGTCGCCTGGACAAGTGTCCCCGGGCCTGGGTCAACGAGTATCCTGGTTTTGCCGAGCTCCATCCAGATACCACCTGAGGCAAGTATCTGGTTTGCCACCATCACCCTGGCCCCGGCGGTCCCC
>DAOWNJ010000140.1 GCA_030642645.1 Dehalococcoidia bacterium
CAACTTCCAGTTACAATGTCATCTAAGTTTGCTGCGGCGGATATCATGGCGCAATTAACAGAAGAAGGCGGAGTCAGGATATGGTATAAATTCCAGGAAAGCGGACAGGAAAAGTATGAAATTGTGTGTACTCCCGATGGGTGAGATCGGCTTGTAGCCTGGGTTGAGTGGCAGCGAAAGGAAGCAGCACTCAAAAAGGCGAAAGAAATCTGATTCGGGCATCGCCTATTTTCCCCCACCCACCTGCCCTAAGATGTATTCGGGGGCTGTGCCCCCGCACCCCTCTAAAGGTCTGGGAGCGAAGCTACCGTGGGTGGGAGGGTGGGAACAACCAGCGTTAGTAAGGAACCAGAAATGCTTAAATGGCTTGGCGGCTTAATCGATTCCAATGAGAAGGAGCTTAGAAGGCTCAGTCCAACGGTTGAAAGGATAAATGCCCTCGAGAGCGAATTTGAGGCGCTCTCAAGTGATGAGCTACGCTTGAAAACCGATGAGTTCAGGGCTCGCCTCTGGGAAGGCGAGTCACTGGACAACCTCCTTCTCGAGGCATTTGCCTGCGTTCGTGAGGCGGCGAAGAGGACTATAGGGCAGCGCCACTTCGATGTCCAGCTTATGGGTGGTGTTGTCCTTCACCAGGGGAAGATCGCTGAGATGAAGACTGGAGAGGGGAAGACACTGGTTGCTACCCTCCCACTTTACCTCAACTCCCTCAGCGGGAAGGGATGCCACCTGGTAACGGTAAATGACTATCTGGCGAAGCGAGACCCCCACTGGATGGGCCCTATCTATCATGCCCTTGGGGTAAGCGTGGCCAGCATCCAGCATGATGCCTCCTTCTTATATGACCCTGAATATGATTCAGGAGACCCAAAGTGGAGCTTTATGCGCCCGGTGAGCCGCCGCCAGGCCCATGAGGCAGACATTACCTATGGCACCAATAATGAGTTCGGCTTTGACTACCTCAGGGATAACATGGCCCCCGACCTCTCCCGCTTGGTGCAGCGCCCCCTAAACTATGCCATCGTCGATGAGGTGGACAATATCCTTATCGATGAGGCCCGCACCCCCCTCATCATCAGTGGTCAGGCTGAGGAGTCAACCCAGAAATACTATGTCTTTGCCAGGCTCATCCCACGCCTTCGCCGTGAGGAAGACTATACTGTAGATGATAGGACGAGGACGGTGAGCCTCACCGAGGAGGGCATCTCCAAGACGGAGAAGATGCTTAAAAAGGATGGGCTCCTGAAATCACCAAACCTGTATGACCCTTCTAACTATTCCCTCACCCATTACCTCGACAGCGCCCTCAAGGCGCACATCCTCTTCAAGAGGGACCGCGACTATGTGGTGAAGGATGGAGAGGTTATCATTGTCGATGAGTTCACCGGCAGGCTGATGTTTGGTCGAAGGTATTCTGAGGGCCTTCACCAGGCGATCGAGGCCAAGGAGGGGGCCAGGATACAGAGGGAGAGCATCACCCTTGCCACCATTACCTTCCAGAACTACTTCCGCCTCTACCAGAAGCTCGCAGGGATGACCGGGACCGCAGCCACGGAGGACGAGGAGTTCAGTAAGATATATAACCTTGATGTGATTGTCATCCCTACCAATAAGCCGATGGTCCGCATCGATTCACAAGACCGTATCTATAAGGATGAGGAGGCCAAGTTTGGTGCTGTGGTGAAAGAGATAGAAGCCCTCCACCGGGGGGGGCGTCCGGTCCTGGTGGGAACGGTCTCCATCGAGAAGTCTGAATACCTGGGCGACAAGCTTAAGAGGAGTGGCATCCCCCATCAGGTCTTGAACGCCAAGTATCATGAGAAGGAGGCAGCCATCATCGCCCAGGCGGGTAAGCTCGGGGCGGTCACCATCGCCACTAATATGGCAGGGCGTGGTGTCGACATCATCCTCGGTGGAAATCCCTCCGGAAGGGGTGAGGGGGAATGGCAGGATGAGCACAACAGGGTTGTCGAGCTAGGGGGGCTTCATATCATAGGGACGGAGCGCCATGAGGCGAGGCGGATCGATAACCAGCTAAGGGGTCGTTCCGGGAGGCAGGGTGACCCTGGAGGCTCTCGCTTCTATGTCTCGCTTGAGGATGACGTAATTCGCCGCTTCGGTGGCGACAGGGTTAAGGGGCTCATGAACCGGGCTAAACTCGATGAGGATACTCCAATCGAGAGTTCCCTTGTCTCCACATCTATTGAAAGCGCCCAGACGAAGGTTGAGGGCTATAATTTCGACATCAGGAAGCACC
>DAOWNJ010000107.1 GCA_030642645.1 Dehalococcoidia bacterium
GGCTACTTCCTAATCTTAAATATATTTGAAAAGCAAGGTCTTTCTCTAATTCCATTACTCCCACGCTTCCAAAACCAGCTTGAAAAATAATCCTCCACTCCAGATATTCTCGGGAGAGACGCCATCTACACCGTAACCTCTACCTCGTAGGTGCGAACTGTAGGTGGCAGCCCCTCCTCCGCCCGTACTTCAAGGCAGAGTGCAATAGCCTCCTTGCTTATCCCCCATTATACACCTGCCATCAGGAAAGAAATATCAAAAAGGGCCTTGTCCAAGACAAGACCCAGGTATAGAAAACATCGAAAGGGACCTCTCAGTTCCCTGACAAACCCGCCAAAAGCTCGCTAACCACAGCGCTTATCTCCTGCCCATCCGCCTTTCCCTTAAGCTCGGCGACGAGCCTGGGCATCACCTTCCCCTTATCCCTCGGCCCCTGGGCCCCAACCTCCTCGATAATCCTTCGGGCTGCCTCAATGATCTCCTCATGGGAAATCCTGGTGGGCATATACCCCTGGAGGATCTCAAGCTCCTCCCTTTCCTTCGAGACAAGGTCCTGGCGATTGGCCTTCGAGAAGGCTTCAATGCTATCCTGGTGCCTTCTTATATCCTTCTCAATCACCCCGATAATAGCAGCATCATCAAGAGGGGATCCTTTCTCGATCTCGGCCCTCTTCATATTCGCCAGCACCATCCGGATCACGGAGCGCCTCACCACATCCCCCCTCCTCATCGCCTCCTTCAGGTCGCTCCTGAACCCATCCTCTAGAGCCAACTAAACCTCTCAAGACAACAAAAATCAAGTCTCAGATCGTCTGCTGCTTCTGGCACTCTTCTTTCTCTTAGCCGCTTCCTTTCTCTTACGCTTCACACTGGGCTTCTCGAAGTGCTCCCTTCTGCGGGCCTCAGCAAGGATGCCACCCTGCTGAACCCTCTTATTAAACCTTCTGAGGAGACTCTCGAAGCTCTCGTTTTCTCCCAGGATTACATTAGGCACATAAAACCCTCCCCTCTTATATGAAATCAAAAAATCACAGGTATTCTATCCGCTCTAAACTGAGGTGTCAAGGGATGAACACCCTTCCCTCTTCGATATCGCCGATAAGCCTTCCGCAAATCCTCCCATAAAGATAGGCGGTATAGGCACAGATGGCGGCATCGCAGAGGTCGTGATTGAACCACCCTATGTAAGGGGAAAGGGATGGGAGGAGCTCGCAGAGATGTCCCCTCAGGAATCCCAGACCCTGGGGGGTAGTCTTCCTTGGAATTGGCTTCCCGAAGAGGACAACCTTCGTTGCATAGGGATAGACCTCAATGACACAGTAGCCTTCGAACTCAAGCCTATCCCTAAAGCCTATCGCCCGATAGACCATATTCTTGATGATAGACCTCTTTGTGGTGAAGTAGCAGGGGATCCCCATCCTTGCCAGCTCCCTTTCGCAGCTTCTACCTTTGGCTTCCATCTGAGGCTGGCAGGGGCAGCTTTCCTCAAGGCAGCAAAGCCCTTTAGACAAGGTAAGGGGGGCATCGATGGCAACAACCCGGGGACTAGCCTCCTCAATCGTTTTGATGATCTCGGCATCACTCCTTAGGAGGTTGAAAAAGGTAAGGCCAAGCCCCTCATCGAGCCCAACCAGGGCACTTGGCTTTCTCTCGGATGAGGTGAGGTCGATGCCGATGAACATTAGCTCCTGGGGATACCCTCCCTTTTAAGGATCTCCCTTGCAGCCACCACACCGGATGCCGATGCCTGAACCAGTCCCCTGGTAACCCCGGCACCATCACCTATAGAGAACATGTTCCCTATCTCGCTCTCCAGGTTCTCTGTAAGCTTGAGGCGGGAGGAATAGAACTTAACCTCAACCCCGTAGAGGAGGGTATGATGGGAGGCGACGCCGGGGGCGAGCCTGTCCATAGCGGTCAGCATCTCGACTATGCCCTTCAAGTATCGGTATGGTAGGACAAAGCTGAGGTCTCCAGGGGTGGCACTCCTGAGTGTTGGCTCTACAATGCCTCTTGAGATCCGCTCCGGCGTGGAGCGCCTCCCCATCATGAGGTCGCCGAGACGCTGCACCATCACCCCCCCACTGAGGAGATTGGCAAGGCGCACCAGGTATTTCCCATAGGCAATAGGGTCTCGGAACGGCTCGGTGAATGTGGTGCTCACCAGCAGGGCAAAATTGGTATTCGGTGTCCTGCGGTCAGCATAGCTATGCCCGTTTACCGTTATCACCGGGTCATCCCCACCGGTGCACTCCACCGTAACCTCACCGGCAGGGCACATGCAGAATGTCCTGATGCGGTCATCGAAGGTATTGGAGTAAAACTCGAGCTTGCCCTCATAGAGGGCATCGGTGATCTCCTCAAGGACCACATTTGGTACCTCCACCCTCACCCCTACATCCACAGGGTTCATATAGAGGGTGAGCCCCAGCCTCTCCGCCTCCTTTGCAAGCCAGTCCGCCCCCTCCCTCCCCGGTGCCACTATCAGGTAGCGACACTCAAGCCTCCGCCCATCTTCGGTCTCGATCCCCCTCACCAGAGCACCATCGG
Organism: Dehalococcoidia bacterium; assembly: GCA_030642645.1. Lineage (GTDB taxonomy): Bacteria > Chloroflexota > Dehalococcoidia > E44-bin15 > DAOWNJ01 > DAOWNJ01. Next base: position 2,551 of record DAOWNJ010000107.1, read on the forward strand.
TGATAATGGCGGTTACCCTTTCCCTCACCTTTATCTCAACACGGCCTGAGAGGTGATCACGCATCCCCCTCAAAACATCCCGGCAGTGCTCCGTCCCCAGGTGGCGGATCATCACCGGTATCAGGCGAAGCTCCGCCTGGCTGGCCTTACGGCTCAGCCTCTCCACCTCCTCCCCGACCCCGTATACCTTATCCGAGGCCCCAAAACTGAGGTAGGTGTTATCCACATAGCGGACAAGCTCCTCCGTCCCCTCCCTACCCAGATATTCCTTAAGCCTCCCCCCAACCTCGGAGGAGATAGTAAGCTTGCCATCGCTGAAGGCCCCGGCACCCCCGAGGCCGCTCACAAGGTCACAGGGGGAGCAAGAGGGGCAGGCTATCCCCTTACTCAATATGGGGCAGTTACGCTTATCGAGGTCCTTTCCCTTCTCAAGGAGCAAGATGTCGAGGTCTGAGGTTTGAGAGAGCTCCAGTGCGGCGAAGATGCCCGCCGGCCCACCACCAACTATTATTACATCATATCTATCCTTCAAATCGCCCTCCAGGCCCCAGAATTCTATATCACCCTGCATGCTTTGTCAAAGGTCTGACCGGTCTGGATCGAGCTAAATCCATAGCTCTTACGGATACGATCGATGGCCCCATCGAGGCATCCCAGACTCTGGAGGGAGGGGTCAAACATATTGAGCTGCCTTGCCCCCTCGTTTAAGCTCGATACCCCAATTCCGATGAGTCGAACCAGTTGCCGCCTCTGGTCGAGGGCCCTCTCCATCATCTCAGCTCCAACCCAGAAGATGACCTGGTCGAGATCACTGGCCTGCCCCAGGGTCTGACTGCGGGTGATGGTCTCAAAATCGGCATATCTGAGCTTCAGGGTGATGCGCCTGGCACACCTCCCCTCCCCCCTGAGCTCACATCCAACCCTCTCGCTCAGGTAGCGAAGGGTCGCCCTCAAGAGAGGACGGTCGAGGGTATCATCAGCAAATGTCGTCTCCCTGCTTATCGACCTCTGAGGGGAGGGGGGCTCCACCCTTCGACCATCGACCCCATTGGCATAGGAATGGATAACCTCCCCCCACCGGCCGAAGATGCCCTCAAGGAAGGAGGGGGGTAAAGCGGCCAATTGCCCAATAGTGATGACCCCAATCTCCCTGAGCCTTTGCTCCGCCTTTATGCCGATTGAGGGGAGTCTGGCGATATTCAGTGGGGCGAGGAATGCCCCTTCCTTGCCGGGGGGGAC
>DAOWNJ010000125.1 GCA_030642645.1 Dehalococcoidia bacterium
AGCCATGCCGTTCTCCCCCGATAGAAAAGCTCTGCATAGCCACAGTCCTGGCATATATAGACATCGAACTTATAGTTTCGCCCGAAAATGCCATATTTGCTGTGCATCGCTAAATATTCGCGCCTGACCCGGCTATTTCCGCATTTTGTGCACCTATCTGGTGTAGCTACCTTATTTGACACCCTATTATTCCTCCTTCGCTTTCTGCTGTAGCTCGTATAGCTTTGTTATTGCTTCAAGGGGTGTCATCGATGATACGTCTAGCTTTGAGAGCTCCTCCAGTACCGGCGACCTCTCATTAAAAAGGGGGAGCTGCTCAGGCGAAGACTCTTTCTGGGTGCGGCGGCCTCTTTGAGGCCGCCGCACCCGCCCCGCCCCTTTTTGGTCATTACCACTCTCAAGCTCCTCCAATACCTCCTCAGCCCGATGAACCACCGGCCGCGGAAGACCGGCAAGCTGTGCCACATGGATGCCGTAGCTCTTATCACAGCCACCAGGGACGACCTTCCTCAAGAAGATGACCCTTCCCCCCTCCTCCGTTACGGCAACATTGAAGTTCCTCACCCGGGGCAGGAACCTCTCAAGCTCAACAAGCTCATGGTAGTGGGTGGCGAAAAGGGTCTTTGCCCCAAGCCTTGGGTGGTTATGGATATATTCGGCAACAGCGCGGGCGATGGAGAGGCCATCGTAGGTCGATGTCCCACGCCCTATCTCATCGAGGATGATCAGGGATTTTGAGGTGGCATTGTTGAGGATATTCGCCGTCTCTACCATCTCAACCATGAAGGTAGACTTTCCGGTGGCCAGGTCATCAAGGAGCCCAACCCTGGTGAAGATTCGGTCCACGATTCCTATTTTGGCAAAATCGGCAGGGACGAAGCTCCCTATCTGAGCGAGGAGCACAATCAGGGCAACCTGCCTCAGGTATGTTGATTTCCCCGACATATTGGGGCCGGTAAGGATGATGAGTTGGGCATCACTGTTTGAAAGATAGGTATCATTGGGGACAAAGCTCTCCTCTGTAATGGTGTGCTCAACAACGGGGTGGCGTCCTCCGGAGATCACGATCTCACCGTCACAGGTAAGCTCGGGCCTCGTGTATCCATATCGGACCGCCACCTCAGCGAGGGAGGAGAAGACATCTATCTGTGCGATGGCAGAGCTTAAGGCCAGTATCTCCTGAGCGGCATCGCCAACCTGACGAGAGACCTGTCGGAATATATTCCCCTCAAGCTCGGCGATCCTCTCCTGGGCACCCAGGATCAGGGACTCATACTCCTTGAGATGGGGGGTGAAGAACCTCTCTGCCCCTACTAGGGTCTGCTTCCTGATATAATCAGGGGGGACCTGAGGGAGGTTTGGCTTTGAGACCTCAATATAGTAGCCAAAGACCTTGTTATAGCTAACCTTGAGCGATCTTATCCCTGTTCTCCTTCGCTCCTCACTCTCAAGGTTTGCCAGATGCCTTTTGGCATCCCTTGATGAGGAACGGAACTCGTCCAGTTCCTGGGAGAAGCCCTCTCTTATGACCCCACCCTCCCCTACGCTTGACGCTGGCTCCTCAACGATAGCCTGTGAGATGAGGGAAACGATATCATCGCAGGGCTTAAGTTCACCGAAAAGCCAGCTCAGGGAAGGCTCCTCCTCAAGCACTCCCCTCACCTCGGGGATAAGCTCCAGGCCCCTGCGAAGCGATAAAAGCTCAATCGGGCTTGCAATTGAGCCTCTAATGCGGTTTATCAGTCGCTCAAGGTCAGCCATACGGTTGAGAAGGTCTATAACCCTGGCACGCTTCACTCCACTCTGGCAGAAAGACTCGACAGCATCCAGCCTGTGGTCTAATTCATCTATGTCAAGTAAGGGCTGGCCAAGCCACCTCTTAAGCAGCCTTCCCCCCATTGCCGTTTTAGTGAGGTCGATTACAGAGAGGAGTGAGCCGCTGGTGGTGCCGAGGCGACTAGAGTGGAATAGCTCCAGGTTTCGCTGTGTTGAGGCATCAAGTGTCATGAAAGAATCCACAGAGTAGGTGGTGAGGTGGGTGAGCTGGCTTGAGGATGCCCTCCGGGTCTTGCCGAGATAACCGATTATCGAGCCCGCTGCCATGATTGCCAGTGGCAAATGGGAGCAGCCATAGCCATCCAGAGAGGCGACCCCGAAGTGGCTGAGTAAGAGCTCACGGGCTACCTCAAGGTCAAATCGCTCGTCATCCATGTATGTAGCCGGCACAGGGAGTGAAAGATGAGAGAAATTCGAAGTCCTTCCCAGGAGAATCTCAGCGGGGTGAAGCCTCTCAAGCTCTGATTGAACTCGTGAGGCGGGTAGCTGTGTGGTGGCGAACTCACTTGTTGTTATGTCAACATAGGCTATCCCTACCTCCTCCCCCTCCCCTACCACAGAGGCAAGGTAGTTATTGGCCTTCACCTCAAGGAGGCTCTCCTCGATAACCGTTCCCGGGGTGACAACACGGACAACATCCCGCTCGACCAGCCCCTTTGTCTTTTTGGGCTGGCTCAACTGCTCACATATTGCCACCTTGTAGCCCTTATTTACAAGCTTTGAGAGGTAGCTATCGAGGGCATGATAGGGGATGCCTGCCATTGGCATGCGCTGCCCCTTCCCCATCTCCCTCGAGGTGAGGACTATCTCGAGCTCCCTTGATGTGAGCCTGGCATCCTCTTCGAAGGTCTCGTAGAAGTCGCCGAGACGGAAGAAGACAATGGCCTCCGGATAGCGCTGCTTTATCCTGAGGTACTGTCTCCTTATTGGGACTACAGCTTCGCTTTGCCTTTTCATTCAAGGCTATTCTACTAGAGTTGAGGCTTTGAGGAAAGGGAAAAAGGAGAGAAAATTTAAGTTTAAAGGGGGCCGCCAAAGGCGGCCCCCCCCTTTTAAACCCCGATCTATTAAAAAGGCTCTTCATTTAAGTAAGCATTGATGGATGCTGCCGCCCTCCTCCCCGCCCCCATAGCGC
>DAOWNJ010000086.1 GCA_030642645.1 Dehalococcoidia bacterium
AACCTTGCCGCCGCCGAGGGGCACCCGGCAAGCGTCATGGACATGAGCTTCTCAAATCAGGCCCTCTCGCTCGAATACCTAGCAAAGGGGGGCAATAGCCTCGCCCCAGGGGTCTATCCCGTCCCTGAGGATATAGATAAAGAGGTTGGCAGGCTGAAGCTCGCATCCATGGGCATAAAAATAGATAGCCTGACTCAAGAGCAAAGGGAATACCTTGAAAGCTGGGAGTTGGGGACCTAAAAAGAAAGGGGGGAAATGGCTTTTAGCTTTATGGAATCCCCCTCTTACCTACTCACTTCAGAGTCGGTAACCGAGGGGCATTCAGACAAGCTCTGCGACCAGATCTCTGATGCCATCCTTGATTCTATCCTGGCCAAAGACCCGATGGCAAGGGTGGCCTGTGAGACCACGGCGACCACGGGGCTGGTGCTGGTAGTAGGGGAGATAACCACCAATTGCTATGTTGAGATCCCACAGATCGTTCGCGATGTGATCCATGATGTTGGCTATACCAGGGCAAAGTATGGCTTCGATTGTGATACCTGCGGGGTGATGGTCTCAATAAAGGAGCAGTCATCTGATATTTCAATGGGGGTGGATGAGTCGCTGGAGATGAAGGGGGGAACTCTATCCAATAACAATTTCGATCGAATCGGCGCCGGAGACCAGGGGATGATGGTTGGGTTTGCCTGTAATGAGACCCCAGAGCTTATGCCCCTGCCAATATCATTGGCCCATAGGCTTTGCCAGCGCCTGGCCAGGGCGAGAAAGGACGGCATCCTCCCCTATCTCCGCCCCGATGGGAAGTCCCAGGTCACTGTGGAGTACTCCTATGGTGTGCCAAAGAGGGTCGATAGCGTTGTCATCGCCACCCAGCACGACCCTGTTGTGAGCCATAATGTTATCGAGAGGGACATCCTCGAGCTTGTGATAAAAGAGATTATCCCTCCCAACCTCCTCGATAAGAGAACAAGGTTCTATGTAAATGCAACCGGACGCTTTGTCATCGGGGGGCCAATGGGGGATGCCGGACTAACCGGCAGGAAGATACTGGTCGATACCTATGGTGGGATTGCCAGACACGGTGGTGGCTGCTTCTCTGGCAAAGACCCTACAAAGGTTGATCGCTCCGCCGCCTATGCGGCAAGATACGCCGCCAAGAACATTGTGGCCGCAGGTCTTGCCGATCGCATTGAGCTCCAGCTCTCCTACTCCATCGGTGTTGCCCATCCCCTCTCTATATCCATAGAGACCTTCGGGACGGGAAAGGTCAGTGATGAGGTTATCCTTAGGTTGGTCGAGAAGCACTTCGACTTTCGCCCGGCGGCGATCATCGAGAGCCTCAACCTCCGCCGCCCGATTTATAGACCAACCTCCTGTTATGGCCACTTCGGGAGGGAGGACATAGATGCCCCCTGGGAGAGGACGGATAAGGCTGAAACCCTGAGGATGGAAGCGGGCCTAGGCAAGTGATGAAAACGAGGGCGCTCATAACCGGCATCGGTGGCTTTGCCGCAAGCTACCTTGCTGAATACCTGCTCGAGCAGGGGATGGAGGTCTGTGGCACCATTCGAGGGCATAAAACAGACAATATCGAACACCTCCACTCAAGCCTCTCTCTATATTCCGGAGACCTTATGAGCGCCTCCTGGGTGGAGCAGACGATCCGGGAGACAAGGCCTGACCTTATCTTCCACCTCGCTGCCCAGGCATCGGTGGCCAGGTCCTGGGATGACCCTGCGGGAACATTGAGTAATAATATCTTGTCCGAGCTTAACCTTCTCCAAGGCGTAACCCGAGCCAACATCGATCCCAGAATATTGGTCATTGGCTCCAACGAGGAGTATGGCCTCACCCCCCCCGAGGAGCTCCCGTCCACTGAGGAAACCCCCCTCCGCCCCATAAACCCCTACGGCGTGAGTAAGATTTGTCAGGACTTCCTCGGCTATCAATACTTCTCAAGTCAAGGGCTTCACCTGGTGAGGGTTCGCCCCTTCAACCACACTGGTCCCAGACAGAGCGATGAGTTCTTCATCCCCTCCATCGCAAGGCAGATTGCTGAGGCTGAGGCGGGAATCTCTGAGCCGGTTATCTATGTGGGAAATCTAAAGGCGGAGCGGGACTTCACCGATGTTCGCGATATGGTAAAGGCCTATCGCCTTGCAATTCTTTATGGAAAGCCAGGCGAGGTCTATAACATTGGCTCAGGGAAGGCGACATCCCTTGAGTGGGTTGTCGATTTTTTCCTCAAAAACTCAAGGGTCAACATATCTGTGGAGCAAGACCAGTCCCGAATTCGCCCCAGGGATGCCACGGTAAGCCTCTGCGATTACTCAAAGCTCAAACGAGAGACAGGATGGACGCCGCAGATACCCTTGGAACATACCCTGAGGGATGTGCTAGAATATTGGCGAAGTAAGTCTATGAGCAATCGTAGAATAACTACAGAGGTAGGTAATGAAAGGGATAATCCTAGTTGGCGGTGAAGGGACAAGGCTTCGCCCCCTGACGTGTAATACCCCAAAGCCCATGGTCCCCGTTTTAAATAGGCCATTTTTGGAGCATATGATCGAGCACCTCTCTTCCCATGGCATCGATGATATCATCCTCACCCTATGCTATCTCCCTGACCACATCCAGAGCCATTTCGGCGATGGCAGCAAGTTTGGGGTAAAGCTGACCTATATAGTGGAGGAATCACCCCTGGGCACGGCAGGGGCGGTGAAGAATATTGAGGATATGCTTGACGATCCCATCTTCGTCTTCAATGGAGATATCTTCACCGAGCTCGACCTAACCGAGATGCTTTCATTACACTACAAGAGGGGTGCCAAGGTGACAATCGCCCTCACCCCTGTTAATGACCCAACAATCTACGGGCTGGTGGAGACCGACAGGGACGGGAGGGTGAGGCGCTTCATCGAGAAACCGAGCTGGGATGCAGTGACCACCAATATGATCAACGCCGGAAGCTATATCCTTGAGAGGGAGGTATTAGAGTATATCCCCCCGTCCAGCTATTTCACCTTCGAGCGGGGTCTTTTCCCCGGGCTCCTCAAGATGGGCGAGGCCGTCTATGGCTATCCCTCCAATACCTACTGGATCGACATCGGCACCCCTGAGAGGTATATGAAGCTGCACCATGATCTGATGCTGGGAGGGGCTTTCCGTGAAGGGGTGAGGGATAAACTGAACATCCACCCCACGGCTGAGATAAATGGGCCAGTAGCATTAGGCAAGGACTGCGTTATCGGGCCCGGTGTCCTCATAATGGGGCCTACAGTTATCGGGGATGGCTGTAGAATCGAGGAGGGCTCAGTCATTGAGGGGGCAATATTATGGCGTAATGTCCATATTGGGAACAGGGTCGTACTGAAAAACTGCATTATCGCTGATAATACCATTGCCGGCGATGGCTGTGGGATTGATGACGGCTCTATCATCGGCGAAAATGTGATCATAGGAAACGGGAATAAACTGGCTCGTGGCATCAGGGTCTGGCCGGAGAAAAGGCTAGAGGCGGAAACTATTTCCTTCTAAGGAGGTAAGTGTGCGGGTTCTCATCACCGGGGTTACAGGGATGGCGGGCAGCCACCTCGCTGAGTATCTGCTGGGGATGGGGGATGTTGAGCTATTCGCTACATATCGCTGGCGGAGCAGGATGGAAAACCTCGAGGAGCTGAAAAGGGAGGGAAAGCTCGTCTTTGTTACCGAGGATAGCCCTATCCTGAGCGCCAGCGGGCTGGAATCAATGATCAAGGGGCATGCCCAACCGGGGAAACTCAACCTTATCGAGGGGGATATTACCGACCCCTTCTCCATGAGGAGGTTTATCGCTGCACTCAGGCCTGAGCGCATCTTCCATCTCGCCGCTCAGAGCTATGTCCCAGGGTCATGGAGTGCCCCTGCTGATACCCTCTATACCAATATCATTGGCGAGCTAAATATCTTTGAGGGGGTGAGGGAGGCGGGGATCGACCCCCTAATCCATATCGCAGGCTCATCAGAGGAATATGGCTTTATCCTCCCGGAGGAGCTACCGGTGAAGGAGACAAACCCCCTCCGCCCCTTAAGCCCCTACGGGGTTAGCAAGGTTGCCCAGGAGATGCTCGCCTATCAATACTTCAAAAGCTACGGGCTGAAGAACATAGTCACCAGGGGATTCAACCATGAGGGGCCAAGGAGGGGGGAGGTTTTCGTCACCTCAAGCATGGCAAAGCAGATCGCCGAGGCGGAGAAGGGGCTCAGGCCCCCCGTTATCTATGCGGGCGACATGGAAAGCAAGAGGGACTGGAGCGATGTCAGGGATATTGTCAGGGCATACTGGCTGGCACTGGAGAGGTGCCTTCCTGGGGAGGTATATAACATCGGGAGTGAGGTTGCGAGGTCTGTTGGTGAGATGCTCGAAATGCTTCTGGGCATGAGTAAGTGCCAGATTGAGGTGAAGCAGGATCCGTCCCGCTTTCGCCCCTCCGATGTAAAGGTTCTCTGGGCCGATGCCACAAAATTCAAATCAGCC
>DAOWNJ010000131.1 GCA_030642645.1 Dehalococcoidia bacterium
AGTATTTTTTCATACATGTTTTCACCTCCTGCAAAAAATTTCTTTCTAGGTATAACAATTAAATCCCCCAATATCTCGTCATTCTGAACTGAAGGCGAAGAATCTCTGGCTGGTGATAGGGGGAGATTCTTCGGTCGTTGCACTCCCTCAGAAAGACATACTACTCTCGGCGCTCCCTCAGAAAGGCACCCTATTCTCAGTTCCTCCTCAGAATGCCGCGTTTATCTCAGCATTATCCTGGCGTCGACGACCCAGTAGCCCTCGCCTTGGGGCATAACCTTCACTGGATAGAGGTCCAACTCGGCAATCTGATGCAAGTCTTCCACCATAGCGGAGAGACGAGACAGCAATCCCTCCAGGGAAGCCATATCGCCAGGGGGTGTGCCTCTGGCCTCCTCAATCAGCTTTGCCGTCTTGACGGAGGCCACTAGCTCTCTGGCGTCCACATCGGTGAGCGGATGTAGTCGGAATGCCGTTTCCTTGAGCAGCTCAAAATAGATTCCACCGAGACCGAACATTATGAGTGGCCCAAACGATGGGTCTTGGGTTACGCCGACGATCATGTCTGTTCCGCCGTTCACCATGCGCTGTACCATAACCCCTTCCATCTCATCCTGGCGACCGAGTTTGGCCAGCCCAGCTTCGATATCGTTGAAAGCCTGTTCTACTTCGGCTTCCGTTTTCAGGTCAAGCATTACCCCCCCTACATCGGTTTTATGAATAATGGTGGGGGCGGCAAGCTTGACCGCAACTGGAAAGCCTATCCTTGAAGCTGCGCTAACGGCATTGGCTGAGGTCTTTGCCGCTATCGTTTCCGCAAAACGTATGTCGTAGCAATTGAGCAACTCAGCTATCTCTTCTGGCGAAAGCCAGAGCGGCCTTTTGGCGCTTCGGGTCATCGCCGTCTCCACTAGCTTTCTTGCCTTGCTTCGCCTAATGCCGCGAATCTTGGGGACGGAGCCTTTGGGTGTATTCAGCCACTGCCCGTATTCGACTGCCTTGGCTAGTGCTGATACCGCATCTTCAGGGAATGGGCAGCAGGGCACGTATTTGCCCTTAGCTGCTAGTCCCCCCCTCCAAAAACCTCGCTCGCCCATGAAACATGTTAGCAGTGGCTTTCTATGCTGCTGGAATACAGGAGCTACCCGCCGCACGGCGTTCTCTACGTTTTCAGTGTCCATCATTATAGGTGGCATGAATATAGCAATTACAGCATCGTTACCTGGATCTTCGGCAAGTATCCTGAGCACACTCTCGAATTCTTTAGCTCCAGCCCTGGCGGTGATGTTGAGTGGGTTGTTGATTATGATATCCTGCTCGATTACGGGTCTTAGCGCCTCGGCGGTCTCGGTGGAGAATTCGGGCAACTCCAACCCATGATGATCACAGGCGTCGGCGGCAAGTGTGCCGGGGCCTCCTCCATTGGTTACTATGGCTACTCTTTTGCCCTGAGGTACTGGTTGACTGGAGAGAAGCATGACCACATCGAAGAGCCCTTCCAGGGTGTTGACCCTTATGATGCCAGCCTGGCGGAACAGGGCGTCGGATGCCACTTCCGAGGCCACCAATGCTCCAGTGTGAGACGAGGCAGCGCGTGAGCCTGCTGGGGTGCTGCCACTTTTGACCACTATTATCGGCTTGGTGGTTGATACCCTTCTCGCAATACGGGCAAACTTACGCGGATTACCGAATGACTCCAGGTAAAGCATGATAACCTTGGTCGATGGATCTTGCTCCCAGTACTGTAGCAGGTCATTGGACGAGATATCAGCGCGATTGCCTACGCTAACGAAGCTGGAGATACCCATATTAAGGCTGGAGGCGTAATCCAGGATGGCTAATCCCAGTGCCCCACCTTGAGAGAGACAAGCGACGTTGCCCCGGGGGAGGTGGGACTGCGAGGGGGTGGCGTTTAGGCTTATTGTGGGGTCGGTGTTGATGACCCCTATGCAGTTTGGCCCTAGCAGTCTCATGCCATGGCCCAATGTAACTTCTCGCAGCTCATTCTCCAACTGTGCCCCTTCAGGACCTTTTTCCCTGAACCCATCGGAGACGACGATTGCGGCATGCACTCCCCTGCGGCCACAGTCATCTGCTACCTCGGCCACAAGATAGGCAGGAACTGCGATAACTGCCAAATCTATATCGTCGGGGACATCGAATATCGAGGGATAGGCCTTCACTGACATCACTACTTTGGCATTAGGGTTCACCGGGTAAACACCACCGGAAAAGCCGTTCTGGATTATGGCTTGTAAAATGGCCTGTCCGATGCCACTGGGGTCTCTGGAAGCTCCTATTACTGCCACTGAGCGTGGATATAAGATGGAGCGCAGTGATGCCAGCGTTGAGATACGCTCTCTCTCATCCTCTTTTCTCACCACCCTTCTTGTCCGCACAATAGGAAAGGTAATTTGATATGTGTCCTCATCACGCTCACTGGCGATGTGAAAACCGTATTCCCTGAGAACAGCCAACATCTGCTCATTTTCAGTTAGCACATCGGCCACAAAGGTGGAGATACCGTTGTCGCTGGCCACAGTGACCAGCCATTCCATGAGCCTGGTGCCGATACCCTTCCCCTGATACGCATCCTCGATGGTAAATGCTACCTCTGCAGAGTGCTTGTTGGGAAGCCTAAAGTAGCGTCCTATGGCTACTATGTCCTTGTGTTGGTCTCTAAGCACTTCGGCTACAAAGGCGAAAGAATTTACATAATCCACCGTACAGGACCGAGCGGCCTCCTCTGGCCGCGGATCTCGCGGCACGTGGTGGTAACGAAGGTATTTACTATGTCTGCTGATCCTGGAAGAAAAAGCAAGCCAGCGCTCGCTGTCCTCTTCTTTAACCGGCCTTAACATGATCCTTGAGCCATCACGCA
>DAOWNJ010000114.1 GCA_030642645.1 Dehalococcoidia bacterium
GGTGTAAGGAGGAAGGGATGCTAGGGGATTATATGGGGCCAAGAATTCGCACCGGTAGATGCAATACCTGTGCTCATCACCTTTTTTCCTTTGATGAAATGGGTGAGCCGATGTGTTACTGTGACCTTGAAGAGAATCAGAAGCAGGGCTGGTTCCCAGGAATGCACCTGGATTACTGCATCTTCCCACCCGTTAAGCATGGTGATGTATGCCCTGGCTATGAGCCATGTCAGGAACTTCTGGATTATGAGGAAAGGTCCCCCATAGCCCCCTCGCAGAGGCTGAGGCTCTTCATCAGCCGTGGCGAGATAAAGGAGGTTGTGGGGAGGCTTGCCGGACAGATAAGGAGGGACTACCAGGATAAAAACCCCCTTCTTGTATGTATCCTCAAGGGTGCCTTCGTCTTTATGGCAGACCTGGTGAGGGCATTGAACATGCCCCTTGAGATAGACTTCGTCCGCCTCTCCAGCTATGGCGCCGCAAAGGAGAGCTCAGGCGAGGTGAGAGTGGTCAACGAACCCGGGATTCCCATCGAGGGCAGGGATGTCCTGATTATCGAGGACATTGTCGATACCGGGCTCAGCCAGAGCACCCTTTTCGATTACCTCATGAAGGGAAACCCATCCTCAATAAGGCTCTGCGCCCTTTTGAGCAAACCATCTCGCCGCAGGGTGGAGGTTACGATTGACTACCTTGGGATTGAGGTCCCAGACGAGTTCCTTGTTGGCTATGGCCTTGACCTCGCTGAGGGGTTTAGATACCTGCCCGATATATGCATCCTGGAGGGATAACAGATGAGTCTTGAGGGCCTGATCACTGTGGCAAAGGGTGAGGCTCAGCCGGACCTCACCCTAAAAAACGCCAGGGTTGTGAACACATTCACCGCTGAGATCGAGCAGACAAATGTGGCAATCTATGAGGGAAGGATCGCCGGTATCGGCGATTATGATGATGGGCGCGAGGTAATAGACCTTAGGGGGAAGTATCTGGCCCCTGGGCTCATCGATGGTCATATCCATATTGAGAGCTCCATGCTCGCTATTGGTGAGTATGCACGGGCGGTTATCCCCCGTGGGGTGAGTGGGGTGGTGACCGACCTCCATGAGATCGCAAATGTCTCGGGGCTTTCGGGGATGAAATATATGCTTGAGGGTGCTAACGGCCTGCCACTCGACCTTTATCTTATGGTTCCATCCTGTGTTCCCGCCACATCACTTGAGACCTCAGGGGCCGAGCTATCGTCCAGGGAGATCGAGGCCGCCCTGGGATGGGAGAATTCCATCGGGCTTGGGGAGGTGATGAACTTCCCAGGGGTCTTAAGCGGTGATGAGGAGGTTTTGAGGAAGATCACTATATCCAAGGGAAGGGTCATCGATGGCCATGCCCCCTCTTTAGGTGGGAAGGAGCTGAATGCCTATATCGCCTCCGGAATCCTCTCCGACCACGAGTCAACAACATTTGATGAGGGGAGGGAAAAGCTGTCTCGTGGGATGTATCTCATGATAAGGGAGGGCTCCTCGGAGAAGAACCTGGATGAACTGCTTCCTCTGGTTACTGATAACACCTACAAGAGGTGCCTCTTCGTTGTTGATGACCGCAGCTCATCAGACCTTCTGAGGGATGGAGATGTAGATGCTGTGGTGAGGAAGGCCATCAGGATGGGGCTCAATCCGATCCGCGCTATTCAGATGGCTACCATAAACCCCGCCGAGTATTTCCACCTGGGAAGGGTTGGGGCGGTGGCCCCAGGATACATTGCAAACCTCATCGCCTTCGACGATCTTTCCTCCTTCGATGTAAATATGGTTTTCTATCGAGGGCGTTTGGTGGCAAGGGATGGAGAACCAACCTTTTCGCCCTTTACAGTCCCCAAGTCCAAGCTTACCCACACTATGAATATCAAGCCCTTTGGTATCGAATCCCTGCGGCTCGCTGCTAAGGGGAGGACCTTCCCCGTTATCGAGGTCATCCCTGGACAGATAATCACCAGAAGCAGGGTTGAGGAGGTTGAGGTGAGGGACGGGTTTATTCTCCCCCAGGTTGAAGGAGACATCCTGAAGCTTGTGGTGGTGGAGAGGCATAGGGCGACCGGAAACATAGGTTTAGGATTGGTACAAGGTTTCGGTTTGAAAAAGGGGGCGATGGCCTCGTCCATTGCACACGATTCCCATAATATCGTCTGTGTGGGGACAAACGATGAGGATATATATCTCTGTATCAAAGAGATAGAAAGGCTTCAGGGAGGTCTCGTTATCGCCTCTGGCGGCATGATTCTGGGCTCCCTGGCATTACCCATCGCCGGACTTCTATCCGAGGAGCCACTTGAGACCGTGGTGGATAGGCTTGAGAGGCTTGAGAGAATCGCGTCAGGCCTTGGCTGCCCCCTCCCCTCCCCCTTCTCCACCCTCTCTTTCGTGGCCCTGCCGGTTATCCCAGAGCTCAGGCTCACCGATAAGGGGATTGTGGATGTAGTTAAATCAAGGATAATTGGGTGAGGAAAATGGAGGGGAAAGGCCCAATTAGGATATTCTGCGACCTATGTTATTACTCAATCCTAGGCGCTAGGTCATGTATCGATGCCCCTGAGTATCAAAAATATCGACCTGAGGCAAGAAAAGAGGCGGAGAGGGAAGGTAATTATAACTTTTTGGAAAACTGTGGCCTCAACTGTGAAGAGGCGAGAAGGTTTATATGAAGGGAAGCTTCAAAGCAATAAAATGGGTCAATGGCAAAATTCGAATCATTGACCAGACAAGGCTCCCCTGGGAGGAGGTCTATTTAGAGCTTGAGGATTATCGTGATGTGGCCAGAGCAATAAAGGGGATGAGGGTTCGTGGTGCCCCTGCAATCGGCATCGCCGCTGCCTACGGTATGGCCCTGGGTGCAAGATCGATCGAGGCGAAATCCAGAGGGGAATTCTCGACCCACCTTAAAGAAATATCTCATGCACTTTCTGATACAAGGCCAACCGCTGCCAACCTCTTCTGGGCTATTGATAGGATGGAGCGGGTTGCCGAAGAGTGTGAAGGTGTCTCGACGATAAAGGAGGCACTACTCGAAGAGGCAAAAAGGATAGACTTGGAGAATGTGAATGCCCAAAGGGGGCTCAGCCAATATGGAGCCGAGCTAGTCGAGGACGGCTTCACGATACTTACTCATTGTAATGCCGGGGCCCTGGCAACAGGGGGATATGGCACCGCTTTGGGGGTAGTCCGTGCCGCAGCAGAGCGGGGGAAGAGTGTCAGGGTCTTTGTCGGTGAGACCCGCCCTCTACTCCAGGGGGCAAGGCTAACCACATGGGAGCTTATGAGGTATAATATCCCGGTTATCCTTATCACCGACACCATGACAGGCTATTTCCTGGCGAGAGGCGAGATAGACTGCGTCATTGTTGGTGCCGAC
>DAOWNJ010000074.1 GCA_030642645.1 Dehalococcoidia bacterium
ACCATCTTCTGGTGAGGTTATGTCAATGTTGAGAACTTCAGACACACAGCCAGTGAGGGGAAGACATAGGAGACATAGGAGAGGAATTACAGCCATTATGCCTAAAATCTTCGTTTTAGTTTTACTCATTATCGCCTCC
Organism: Dehalococcoidia bacterium; assembly: GCA_030642645.1. GTDB lineage: Bacteria > Chloroflexota > Dehalococcoidia > E44-bin15 > DAOWNJ01 > DAOWNJ01. Next base: position 140 of record DAOWNJ010000074.1, read on the forward strand.
TCAAGAAATTTTAGCTTCTGTTTCCTTTGCCATCGAGTATTCTTCAATGCCCTTGGCAATGTTCAAACCCTCAAGACTACCACCCCCTTTTAGCCATTTTTGATACCTCAAGGCGCCTTTCTGGTATCCATTAAATAAAAACGAAAAATAGTGGCAAAAGGTTGAATGGATTTTGACTAATTCACCAAAGTGGTTGCAGCCCAACTGGTCCATCTCCGGCGCAAGCTTCCCAGGTGAAGTGGCGCCGAGTGAAAGCCTCCTTCAAAGAGAAGCAATTCCTTGGGTTGCCCGGCTTTCTCATAAAGCCTTGACGCTAGTCGATATGGGGTTACGCGGTCCCCACGACAATGCACAAAGAGTTTTGGGCAGTCAGCAAGTTGACGCAGGGCGAGCGACAACCTCATTCCCGTCAAAGTTTTAATAAGCGCCTGCCAGTCGGCATTTCGCCGAGAGCCATCAAGACGCTTCCAGATATGGCATGCCACAGCGATGGGGCTCACCAGCCAGGAAACCGGTATTTCCGGGGGGCAGGATAGGGCAACCAGAACTCTGGGTGTAATCTGGTATGAGGCTAAGATGGCTGCCACAGCTCCCAAGCTGTGACCAACGATGGCGATGCGTTCCTGGTCAACCTCAGGGAGCTCGCTGAGAAAGTGCCAGGCGTTGACTACATCTGCCACCACATTTCCGTCAAGTATGCCTTCACTATCGCCGTGGCCGCGGAAGTCGAAGATAAGCACTGCTATGCCCTGACTTGCCAGAATCTGAGCACTGGGCTCCAGCGCCTTATAGCAAGACGTCAGCCCATGGCAAAGGATAGCGCCTGGGACAGGATATGTGGTGTCAGGGAGGAGAAGCTTTCCCGCCAGTCTTAGCTCTCCGCTTTTGAAGAAGACGATCTGCTCACGGAGCCCAGCTCCTGCTACATTCACACTCGTTTCTTCAACCTCTTCCATCTTCCGCATCACGCTCATCTTCTTAACCTCCGCCAATTACAACGAAAAAAGTGGCAAAGAGGTTGAATGCTCTGTTTAACAAGCCAACCAGTGGTATGACTAAAGCAGCTTCTTCATCATAACGGAAAACGGGAGGTGATAAAGAAACTGGTGGTATCAACGATTGATGATAAGGAAGTGATTAACTTGGCTGGGGGGACGGTAGTGGTTGACTGGTCACACCTATACCCTGCCAGCTCATTAAACTACCTGGCAGATTGGATGGCTTCCATTGCCTTTGAGTAGGCTATCTCAACCCGGGCGATTATCTTGTCCCTCGTCTCAGGGTCAGCCGGGATGTTCTTCAATTTAGCCACAGCCCTGGTAGAGCTGTCCCTTACCGCGCTCTCTATCCGCCGCAGCTCCTTATCCTCATACCCTTCTGCCGCCATCACCCTGGGAACCTTGCTTTGAGCTATTTGGGTATGGATATGCTCCACTTCCGAAAGGTGAGCCTCAAGCCTTTCCAGGCCAGCTTCCACCTGGTCGGTACCCCCCTTCTCAACAACATAGGCTATCTCTTCAGCCCTGGTTTCGGCAAACTGGGTGAGGAGGTCAACCTTTTTGGCGTCGGAGAAGGCGAAAGCTACCCTGACTCCCTCAGTAGCCAGCTTGACTGGATAGAGGGCTTGCCCAGGCATGGTGTCCTCAGAAGCTAGCGCCGAGAGGGCTAAGCCTCCTGCAAAAGTGAAAACCAGTATCGCGATGGCAGCAGTAGCTACCGCTGTCCAGTGCCCTACCGGCTTAAGCATTCCAGCTATCCTTGCCTTCCAGGAACAATACTTGCTCCCGTAGGCTTTCCCCAGGTTAGCCTGGGTTTGAGCGATAAACTCGGGGCGGAGCTTAATAGTTTTGGCATACCGTCTTATTCCGCTGGCCATCTCCAACAGAAGACGTAGCTCCTCCGCCTCTTTCGGGTAGTCCTGGAGGCAGCTCTCCAAATCCTCACCCTGAAGCAAGCGCTCCAAGCAATCGTTCAAATGGTCGTTTTTCTTGCTCATTTCTCCATCAGTTTCCTCAGCTTGACTAATGCCTCATGCTGAAGCTTCTTAACACTCCCCTCGGTCTTTCCGGTAACTCCGGCTGTTTCGGCAATAGATAGCTCAGCGCCAAAGCGAAGCGAGATGACCTCTTTTTCCCGAGGCGGCAGCTTCCCTATCGCTCGCTTTAACTCCGAGAGTTCCATACGCTGTTCCACTGTAGCTACAGGGTCGTCGCTAGCCACATTAGTTACCGTCTCGGCAAGGGGAATACACTTATTCTTCTTTGCCCGGCGATAATGGTCAATAATCAGGTTGTGGGCTATGCGGAAGAGCCAGCTGACAAATGGCTTCCCCTTCCAGCGGTAGGAGCCGATGCTCTGCAGAGCTCTGAGGGACACCTCTTGGGTAAGGTCTTCGGCGAGCCCAGCCTGTCCTACCCGCAGATAGGTGTAGCGATATATCGGGCTAACATATTCCTGATAAAGCAAGGCAAACGCATCCCCGTCTCCATTTTGCGCTCTGGAGACCAAGCCCTCAATACGGGCACTCATCTCTATACTTTGAGTACTTTGAGTCCCAGTTATACAATCCATCTTTAATAACGAAAAAGCCGAGAAAAGGTTGAACGCCTGCTTTAAGGTGCCTTCTCCCAGGGATAGGAGGACCTCACCTTGCTTGCCTCGATAATGGTGCCAAACTCGTACGGTCCGATTTTGACCACGGATTTCACCACCCCCTTCACCACCACCCTACTCTCCAGTGCCGGGGCATCACCCTGAGTGTGGATGGCGATGGTGCCGCTCTCATCCGCCACTTTAAAAACAACATCATTCTGATAGGTCATCCTCTCGGTAACTTCACCGAGGATGGTGACTTCGGTATTACGAAATTTCTCAGGATTCTCGGTTATGCTCCCGATAGGAGTTATCTCCTCGGTGTGAACCAGGGCAACAGCACAGACGGCGCCAAGGATGACCACAATCAATGGAATAATTATCTTCTTCAAAACTTACCTCCTATAGTCCGCTCAATATTGCCGCCACACCGACAACTATTAGATAGAAGGCTATTATGTAGTTCAGTATCTTGGGGAAAATCAAGATAAGTATGCCCCCAGCTAGGGTAAGAACCCCAAAGAGAATGGAATGGACGATCATCATACCTCCTCCTTCAAGTTTATTTCCTCTTCGGATAAAGAGAGGATAACCTTATCCCCGATGGCCTGAATATCCTCGCTGGCTATGTTCCTGGGCTCGCCAAAGGCTTTACCCACCACCAGCCAGACTCTTTTTCCTTCCAGTTTCAGGCGAATGTCCCTCACTGTCCCCAGGCTGACACCATCAGCAGTGATTACCTCTTTCCCCAGCAGGGTGGGCTCCTTTGAAGCTTGAGCACTCTCTATAATCCTCTTATGCAGCCATAGCCGCTTTCTCTCCAGCTCACTAACTCCACTGCCCAGAGCCGCCTCAAGCTCCTGGGCAATTCGCTCCAGCTCCTCCCTGGTCGCCTGAGAAGTCCTTCTGGCCAGGTCTCTCGCTCGGCTCATGAGACTCTGCCACTGGCTTGCCATAGTCCCTCCTTTCTAGCCTCAGTTCCCATGCCCTCAAAACCGGCAGGCATCAAACTGATAAGAACAGCTTTATGGTAGCCAACGGCTACTATCTGTTCAACAGACACCAGCAGAATATCCAACCACTATGATAGCTATGTCTACCCAGTTCATTCCCAGTTCCTTTCAACAAATGCAGTTTTTTATCCTTCTATAGTCTACAACGAAAAAATGAGGAAAAGGTTACTCGAAAAGCGGCAAAGGCTATTAACATTCGCCTCATGAATGCCCTATTCCTCAAACAAAAGGAGGCAGACCAAATGCTTACTGTATGAAGTGCCGCGCCAAGAAAGAGATGAAAAACCCCAAGAGCATTACGATGAAGAACGGCAGGCAGTCTGATTGTCGGGGCAGCTTAGCTCCCCAGCCAGATTATGGCGCCTCACCGGAACCCGTCAGGTCTATTATAGCCCGGATGCTAACCCCTGACCCTGGGAAATAGAATACAAGCCAACTTGTTACTTAATGTAATATAAGACATTCATTCAGGAAAGTATCAAGCTACCGGGTATTCGACCTTTACTCTTTCAGGGAAGTCTTTGTGCTACAATAAGGTTCAATACAACGAGGGGTAACCTTTTGCCCAGAAACTCGTTATATAGATAGACAAACAGAATTAGTGGAGCGGTCTAATGAAAGCGAAATTATTTATTTCTCTGGGATTAATTGGCATTATTCTCATAAGCGGGTGTGCTGCACCAGTGCCATCTCCCCCTCCCACCTTAAGCATACCATCGGTAACCGCCGGTGATATATCCAATCCCAAGCTAGCTGTGGCTTCCTGCTATGAGATGGAGGGCTTCTCTATTGCTCTGGCTTCACCTCCCTACTCCCTACCACTAGTACCAGAAGAAATCGCAAATTGGCAACACATAGAATCACAGTTTCGGCTTAACGGAAATCAAAAAGAGCTTCTCCAGAAAAACGGCTTTGTGGTCATTCCCTGGCAGGGTGATGATATAGTAGAACCTTATGACACTATGAAACAACGAGAAATCCCTATCTTTGTAACCTCTGATACCCTTCTTCATCTCTATCATATCCAGTTCGACGAAATCCTGAAGCGGATTGAGGAAGAAGAATTCTTTAACCAGCTTATTGATATGAATCAGGCTATGCTGGAGAGGTCTATTCAGGACTATGAAGCGTTTACTGATAGTGACCTCAAGGAAGCAGCCAGGAGAAACGTAGCTTACTTTGCTGTTGGTCTCAAGTTACTCCAGACGCCGACTGAAGGCTATGATGAGGTAAAGCTGAAACAGGAAATCGAGAAATGGAATCAGGAACATCCCTATGATAAAAAGGAATTCAAGCCAATAAGGAAGATTGATTTCACTATCCCCAAATATGTGAAGGACGAGGTGAGGGAAGAGATTAAAAACATTGAAGAGAACCAGGACTTTAAGCCAAGCGGTATCTTTA